>JBCCPW010000376.1:0-4160 GCA_039024735.1 Bacteroidota bacterium | reverse complement strand
CGCCGTGGGCACGCCCTGGGATGGCGCGAAGGACGGCGTGCGCCGCAGCCTCCAGTTCTTCGACGCCCGAGGCGATGCGGTCCACAAGGTCTACCTCACCCGCAAGTCCGACACCGAGGCGTACCACGCGCTCGTCGAGCGCCATCGCGCCGAGCCAGGCCCGCTGGAGGTGGAACCGCGCCCCGTGCCCGAGGCGGAAACGCCCGACACCGAGGTGGACGCCGACGGTCTCCTCGCGGCATGGGCCGCCCTCCAGGACACCCACGACTTCTTTGGCCTGCTGAACGACTTCGGCGTGAGCCGCACGCAGGCGCTCCGTCTCGCTGAGGGCCGGTTCGCGGAACGCGTGGAGGGCGTCTCCGCGCGACGCGTGCTGGAAGGTGCCGCCGAGACGCAGACGGAGGTGATGATCTTCGTCGGCAACCGAGGCGGGGTCCAGATCCACTCCGGCGTGGTGAAGAAGCTCAAGGAGTACGGCCCCTGGTTCAACGTCCTGGACCCCGGTTTCAACCTCCACCTGGACGAGAACCAGATCGTGGAGTCGTGGGTGGTCGTCAAGCCGACCGAGGACGGCGAGGTCACCGCTCTGGAGACCTACGACGCCTCGGGCGAGATCGTCGTGCAGGTCTTCGGCAAGCGCAAGCCCGGAGAGCCGGAGCTGACGGCGTGGCGCGAGATCCTCGGCGGCCTTCCCCGGGTCTCGGCCGTCCCCGCGTAGCAGCGCGGGAGGGGGCGGTCTCCGCCTCGGTGCCTGCAGGGCCTACCGAGGCGGGGGTGGTCAGACGAACAGATTCGAGACCTCCAGCGAAAACCCAGGCAGCAGCGCCGAGGTCAACGTGCCGGTCTCGCGCTCGGCCTCCCCGTAGCGTCCTTCCGCGAGCCGGAAGACGAGGACCGCCTCGGCGTCGAGATCGACGGCCCAGTACGCGTGGACACCGTGCTGCTCGTACACCTCCCGCTTCTCGCCCAGATCGCGCTCGCGCGTGCTGGGGCTCAGGATTTCCACCACGAGGTCCGGCGCCCCCATGATCCCACGCTTCTCGATGAGGTCGCGCCGAGCCTCCGAGACGAACACGATGTCGGGCACCACAATCTGGTGCGGCCCCATAATCACGTCGATCGGCGCGCTCAGAACGACGCCGAGGTGATGATCACGCGCGTGCGAGTAGAGCGCGTTGAACAGAACGGCGGACGCGTTCTGGTGGAAGTAGTTCGGGGAGGGCGACAGGTGGAGGGCGCCGTTGACGATCTCGTACCGTATGTCGTCGTTCGGGAAGCGGACGTAATCGTCGTAATCGAGCGGGCGTGCGGCGACGGCAGGCATGGGGATCTCGGGAGGGCTCCCCGAGGATACGTGCCGGTCTCCGATTCGCTCCGCCTCGGTGGGCACCGAGGCGGGGGCGTTCACGCCTCGGTGCGGGCCTCCTGCTTGCGGGCCATCGCGGCGCGCTTTCGCTCGTGCGGATCGAGGTGGCGCTTGCGGAGGCGCGTCTTCGACGGCGTGATCTCGATCAGTTCGTCGTCGCGGATGAACTCGATGGCCTCCTCCAGGCTCATCTTCCGGGCGGGGTTCATCTTCTCGAAGCTGTCCGCGGCGGCGGCGCGGTGGTTGGTCAGCTTCTTCTCCTTGGTCACGTTGACCTCCATGTCCTCATCGCGCGCGTTCTCGCCGACGATCATCCCGTTGTACGCCTGATCGCCGGGCTCCACGAAGAGCTGGCCACGCTCCTGTAGGTTGACGATGGTGTAGCCGGTGACCTTGCCGGGTCGGTCGGCCACGATGGCGCCCGTCGCGCGGTGCGTGATCGGCCCGGCCCACGGGCGATAGCCGTCGAAGAGGTGCGTGAGGAGGCCCGTGCCCTTGGTGTCGGTCAGGAACTCGGTTCGGTAACCGATGAGCCCTCGCGCGGGGATCTCGAACGTCATCCGCACGCGACCCGAGCCGTTGTTTCGCATCTCCACCATTTGGCCCTTGCGCGTCCCGAGTGTCTCGATGACGACGCCCATGAACGCCTCGGCCACATCGATGGTGGCCCGCTCGTAGGGCTCCAGGGTCTTCCCGTTCTCGTGCCGCGTGATGACCTGCGGCATCCCGACCGCGAACTCGTAGCCCTCGCGGCGCATCTGCTCGATGAGGATCGCCATCTGGAGTTCGCCTCGGCCAAAGACGAGGAAGCGATCCGGCGAGTCGGTTTCCTCGATGCGGAGCGCGAGGTTGGCCTCGCCCTCCTTCATGAGCCGGTCGCGGAGGTTGCGCGAGGTGACGTACTTCCCGTCTTGCCCCGCGAAGGGGCTGTCGTTGACGCGGAACTCCATGCTCAGCGTCGGCTCGTCCACAGCGACGGGATCGAGCGGATGCGGGTTCTCAGCGTCGGTCACGGACTCCCCCAGGCCGATGCCTCCCAGCCCAGCGGCGTAGACGATCTCGCCCGCGGGCGCGTCCGTCACCGCCTCGCGGTTGAGCCCTTCCGAGATGAACAGGCTCGTGACCTGAGCAGGCGTCTGCGATCCGTCTCGGTGGCAGAGCAGGACACGCTGCTTCTCCTTGAGCGTCCCGTTGACGATGCGCCCGATGGCGAGCGGGCCGAGGTAGGGATCTGGCTTCACGTCCGTGACGAGAAGCTGAAGGCTGGCGTCGGGATCTCCGGCAGGCGGCGGGACGGTCCGCACGATGGCCTCGAAGACGGGCCGGAGGTCTGTCAACTCACCGCCGTCTTCCAGTGTGCACTGCCCGTCCCGCGCGACGGCGTAGATGACGGGGAACTCCAGTTGGCGCTCGTCGGCACCGAGGTCGATGAACAGGTCGTAGACCTCGTCCAGCACCTCGTCCGGCCGGGCGTCCTGTCGGTCGATCTTGTTGAGGACCACGATGGGCTCCAGCCCGAGCGCGAGGGCCTTGCTGAGCACGAAGCGCGTCTGCGGGAGCGGCCCCTCGGCGGCGTCCACGAGGAGCATGATGCCGTCCACCATGCGGAGCGTGCGCTCCACCTCGCCGCCGAAGTCGGCGTGGCCGGGCGTGTCCACGATGTTGATCTTGATGGCCTCGCCCGCCTCGGTGGTGTACCGGACGGCCGTGTTCTTGGCCATGATGGTGATGCCCTTCTCGCGCTCCAGGTCCATGGAGTCCATGACGCGCTCCTGGACCGCCTCGTGGGCGGCGAAGGTGCCGCTCTGGTGAAGGAGGGCGTCGACGAGGGTGGTCTTGCCGTGGTCGACGTGGGCGACGATGGCGACGTTTCGGAGGGCGAGCATGGGCCAGATCGGGATTCGCCACGCAAGCTCTGCCCCGTGCGATGAGGCGCCCACCGAGGCGGAAGGGATTCGGGGCGAAGACGCGCCGGGCGTGCCCGCCTCGGTGGTGTCGTGTAGGCACCGAGGCGGGCCTCCGTGACATCTCGTGACAACCGGTGCGGGGGCGCTGACAGACCCGCCAGAGGGCCGGTCTACTTTCGATCGATGGCCGCCTCGTCCCCTCGCGCGCTCCGCCGCCTGGCGGTCGCCCTCCTCGCCCTCGCGATCGTCCCCGCCGGGGCGTTCGCGGTGCTCCAAGGCGTCATCCAGAGCGAGAGCGAGCGCCAACTGGCCCAGATCCGAGACGATCAACTGGACGGCCTCCTCTTCTCCGTCAACCAGGACGCGTGGGACACGGCTTCCCTTTGGGCCGACCGCCTGACCCGCGCGACGGCCGACACAACCGACTTTCAGCAGCGCTTCGGCTTCCTGTCGGGCAACCCGGCCATCCGGTACGTGGTGGAGAGCGACACCACCGGGAATATCACGGCCTGTTACGGCGCGGCGGTTCCGCCTGGCCTCCGCACAGAAGGAGACACGACGGGCTACGCCCTCGCCCCGCGGGTGGACCGGGACAGCCTCTTCATGCCCGACCGCGTGCGCCTCTTGCTCAGCCAGCACGCCGCCGGGTACCGCAAGCTGGAGCCGGTTCCCCTGGAGGGCGGCCTCGCGCTTCTCTTCGTCGCGGATGGTGAGGCCTCCGCAGACCCGCCTCGGCTCCTCGCGATGGTCCTCGATCCCGGCCCCTTCGTGGACGACGTGGTCATGCCCAAGCTCCGCGACGTGGCCCAGGGCGGCGTGGACCTCGGCGTGTTCGTGGAGGGCGAGAGTGCGCCCATCGCGTCCACGGGTGAGATCCCGCTGAGCGG
>JBCCPW010000375.1:0-4160 GCA_039024735.1 Bacteroidota bacterium | reverse complement strand
GTCTCGCTGGACGGAGCCGCACCACAGTTCGGCAACCATCTGATGGGCCTTGAGCGTCGTGACCTGATGGGCGGTGTCGCCTTCGTCTTGGATGCGGACGTGGCGAACGTTCGCACCCGGGCCTGCCGCGATCTCCGTCAGATGGTTGCCGAACTGTGGTGCGGCTCCGTCCAGCGAGACGTAGCTCTCGATGATCCGCACCCGAGCGTTGGCCTCGGCCACGATGAGATGACGGGTCTGAACAAATGCCGGGCCGTCGTGCTCCACGAGGTGGATGACGTGGAGCGGGGTCTCCGCCTCGGTGTTCTTGGGCACATGGACGAACACCCCATCGAGGTCGAAGGCGGCGTTGAGAGCCGCGAACGCGTCGTCTTCGGTCTCCGTGAACTGACCGAGGTGGGAGTGGACGATGGCCTCCCCCGCCTCGGCGGCCTCGCGCAAGCTCTGGACAGTGACGCCCTCCGGCATTGCACCGAGGCGGGACAAGCCGGGGACGACGGCGCCGTTGACGAGGACTAGCCGTGCGGCATCCAGGCCGGGAATCGCATAGCGGTCCACCTCGTCTGAGGTGAGGGTGCTGATGCCGGTGCCGTGGAGGAAGGCGTAGTCCTCCCGAAGGGCAGAGCGAAGGTCGGTGTACTTCCAGGCCTCCAGCTTCCGGGTCGGGAGGCCGAGGGCGGTGAAGTGGTCGCGTGCGGTCTGGCGCTCCTCCACGAACGGGCGGGGCGCACCGTCGCCCGAGAAGGCGCGGTCGAATTCCTGGGCGGCCTTGCCGAAGAGGTCGGGGCGAGAAGTGACAGTCATCATGGGAGGTCCGGGTTCCGAGGTACGGAGTCCGAGCGGTGGTCCAGAGCCCCACAGGGGGCCCAGAACTCTGGACTCGGGACGTGCTACGCCGCGACGGCGGAAGTCTCTTGCTTGATCCAGTCGTAGCCCTTCTCCTCTAGCTCCATCGCCAGTTCCTTGCCGCCGGAGCGGACGATCCGGCCGTCCATGAGGATGTGGACGACGTCCGGCACGATGTACTCCAGCAGGCGCTGGTAGTGCGTGATGACGATGAACGAGCGGTCTTGTGACCGAAGCTTGTTCACGCCGTCCGCCACGATGCGGAGCGCATCAATGTCTAGGCCGGAGTCGGTCTCGTCGAGGATGGCAAGCTGCGGGTCGAGCATGGCCATCTGGAAGATCTCGGCGCGCTTCTTCTCGCCACCGGAGAAGCCCTCGTTGACCGCTCGCTTCATCAGCTTGTGGTCCAAGTTGACGAAGTCGGCCTTCTCCCGCATGAGCGCGAGAAAATCGCTGACGGGCATCTCGTCCTGTCCTTTGTGCTCCCGGATGGAGTTGACCGCGGTGCGGAGGAACTGCATCGTGCTCACGCCCGGAAGCTCCACCGGATACTGGAAGGCGAGGAACAGCCCGTCGCGCGTCCGCTCTTCGGGACCCATCTCCAGGAGGTCCTCGCCCTTGAACGTGACCGATCCCTCGGTCACCTCGTAGTCGTCGCGCCCAGCGAGGACGTATCCGAGGGTGGACTTGCCGGAGCCGTTGGGCCCCATGATGGCGTGGACCTCGCCGGGGTTGACATCGAGCGAGAGGCCGTGGAGGATTTCGGGACCGTCTTCGACCTCGGCGTGGAGGTTCTGGATGGAGAGGAGTGCCATGTCAGAGAGGGAGGGGGCACACGCGCGGTGCCCGTGAGAGAGTCGTTCGGATGGGATCGCCTCGGTACCGAGGCGGGAAACGTCGGCTTAGCCGACGGAGCCTTCGAGTTGGACGGAGAGCAGCTTCTGCGCCTCCACGGCGAACTCCATGGGCAGGAGCGCGATGATCTCCTTGGCGTAGCCGTTGACGATCAGGTTGAGCGCGTCCTGCTCCGAGATGCCTCGCGCGGTGCAGTAGAACATCTGGTCCTCACCGATCTTGGAGGTCGTCGCCTCGTGCTCCACCTTCGCCGTGTCGTTGTTGATCTCGATGTACGGGAAGGTGTGCGCGCCGCACTGGTCGCCGATGAGGAGCGAGTCGCACTGGGAGAAGTTGCGGGCGTTGGCCGCCTTCTTGTTGACCTTGACAAGCCCTCGGTAGGAGTTGTTGGAGTGGCCCGCCGAGATGCCCTTCGAGATGATCGTGCTGCGGGTGTCGCGCCCGAGGTGGATCATCTTGGTCCCGGTGTCGGCCTGCTGGTAGTCCTTCGTGAAGGCCACCGAATAGAACTCGCCGACGCTCCGGTCCCCCTTGAGGATGCAAGAGGGGTACTTCCAGGTGATCGCCGAGCCCGTCTCGAGCTGCGTCCAGGTGACCTTGGAGTCGGCACCGGCGCAGAGGGCGCGCTTGGTCACGAAGTTGTAGACGCCGCCCTTGCCTTCGTCGGTGCCGGGATACCAGTTCTGGATGGTGCTGTACTTGACCTCGGCGCGGTCCTTCGCCACGATCTCGACGATGGCGGCGTGGAGCTGGTACTCCTCGCGCATGGGCGCCGTGCAGCCCTCCATGTAGGACACGTAGCCGTCGTCCTCGCAGATGATGAGCGTCCGCTCGAACTGGCCGGTGTTGGCCTCGTTGATGCGGAAGTAGGTGCTCAACTCCATCGGGCAGCGGACGCCCTTCGGGATGTAGCAGAACGAGCCGTCCGAGAAAACGGCGGAGTTGAGGGCAGCAAAGAGGTTGTCCGTGTAGGGAACCACCGAGCCCATGTACTCCCGCACGAGGTCCTCGTGGTTCTCAACCGCCTCGGAGAAGGAGCAGAAGATGATGCCGTGCTTGGCTAGTTCCTCCTTGAAGGTTGTGGCAACGGACACGGAGTCCATGACGGCATCCACCGCGACGCCCGCCAGCCGGGCTTGCTCACCGAGCGGGATGCCGAGGCGCTCGAAGTCGGCCAGGATCTCCGGCGGGACCTCGTCCAGGCTGTCGTACTTCGCCTTCTTGCCCGGAGCTGCGTAGTAGTAGGCGCCCTGGTAGTCGATCTCGGGGATGTCCAGGTGCGCCCACGTGGGCTCCTTGCCCTCGTCGAGGAGCTTGAAGAAGTGCCGGAGGGCTTTCAGACGAGTCTCCAGGAGCCACTCGGGTTCGTTCTTCTTCGCGCTGATGAACCGGACGGTGTCTTCGGAAAGGCCCTTGGGCGCTTTCTCACTTTCGACAGGTGTCGTGAAACCGTACTTGTAGCCCTGCTCAGCGACGTCCTCGAAGAAGTCGTGCTCGGTGTAGGTCGGCATCGGGTGTTCGGGGGGTGGTGGCCTAGGCACGCGCCCGCCCCGGCTGCGTTCCGGCTCCCCGATGAAGCCGCTGCGTAGGGTGAACCCCCACACGGCACCGATGGTAGGGATACGGTAGAATGGGTCCAAACAAGCGCCAGAACCGATGGGATCTCGGCGCTCGATACCACACCATGACCGAGACCGCTCCACTCCTTGCCATCACCGATGCCGCCCGCGTCCGCCTCGGCGAGGTCGCACAGACCGAGGGGATCAACACCGAGCAGACCTACCTCCGGGTGGCCGTGGTGCCCGGCGGTTGCTCCGGGCTGACGTACGACCTGGGGTGGGACACCACCGTGCAAGAGACCGACGAGGTGGCCGATCTCGGCGACCTGCGCGTGGTCCTCGATCCGCGAAGCCTCGCGTACGTCGAGGGCACCACGTTGGACTTCTCCGATGGCTTGGAGGGCCAGGGCTTCCACTTCCACAACCCCCAGGCGATCCGTACGTTTGCGTGCGGCGAGTCGTTCTCGCTGTAACGCTCCTGTGTGGCGCGACTCGTTCCGCCTCGGTACCGAGGCGGACACGCGTGAGAGACAGCCCAAAAGAATCGCGCCGACCGAGCTTACAGGCTCGACCGGCGCGATGTGGCGGGAGAGGCTTACGGGCCTCTTCTCGTGATGAGGTTAACGACGTGCCACTGGAAATCGGTTCCAGATCGATCACACAACGATAATCTTCACGGAACGCCTGGGTCAGGACTCGGGGATTGCCTGATCCGAGTCGGCAGGGGGCGCCCCGTTCCGTGTCCAGTCGATGCGGACACCGGGCGTGAGGCCGTAGCGACGGGCGAATCCTGCGGGTACCTCCACCACGAACTGGGCGGGGCCGCTCGAGTCGTACGTGGGGGTAGTCTGGAAGGGAACCGTATTGGCCTGGGCGTTGACGAAGCTGGAGTCGGCGTCG
>JBCCPW010000374.1:0-4174 GCA_039024735.1 Bacteroidota bacterium | reverse complement strand
TCCTGCTTTCCCTCGCGCCCTTCGCCGCGCTCGCGCAAGGCCCGGCGGCCACCGAGGCGGCATCGGACGCGTCCCTCCCCGGGATTCTGGCCTCCGGCGACTGGCACCCCGCCACGGCGGATCTCTACGCCGCACGCGACCACGCGCCCTTCTGGTCTCGCGCCGATCTCGCCCGCCTCGACGCCCGTCTCGACGGCGCCCGCGCCGACGGGCTCCTGCCTCACGAGACACGGTCCGACGAACGTCGCCAGCTCCGCGCGATGGACGACCCGCTCCGCCGCGATGCCGTGGTGACGGACGCTCTGCTCCGGCTCGCGGACGCCCTCGCCGGTCGCCGCGTCGATCCCGAGGCGATTCACGACGGGCACTGGTTCCTGACTCGCGAGGCCAAGCGCCGCCGGGCGACCGACCCTGCCGACCTGCTCCGGCGCGCCACCGAGGCGGAGGATCCGGCCTCCACTCTGCTCGCGAGCCTCGACGCGCTCCAGCCGACACACCCCGAGTACCACGCGCTCCGTCGCGAGTTGGCCCGTCACTTCGTTCTGGACCACGAGTCCATCCAGCCCGCCTCGGTGCGGCGCTCGGGAGAACGGGCCGTGTGGCCCGAGCCCGCCTCGGTGACCGTGAACTCCCACGAAGTGGCGCTGCTGCGGCTCAACCTGGAGCGGTGGCGGTGGCTCCCGGCAGAGTTCGAGCCGGAGCACGTGCTCGTCAACGTGCCCGCCACCCGGCTCGTCGTGCGGGACAGCGGCCAGGTCGTCCTGGACATGCAGGCCACCATCGGACAGACCGAGCCGGACTGGCAGACGCCGGTCATCTCCGATCCGATCCGGTCGGTCTCGTTCTTCCCCACGTGGACGCCCACCCCCACCATCCTCCGTCGCGAGATCATCCCGCAGGCTCGCGAGGACGGCGGACAGAGCCTGTATGAGCGGGGCTTCGACGTGTACCGGCGAGGCCGGAAGCTGGACCCGCGCCGTGTGGACTGGTCCCGCGCGAGGCCCGGCACGTACCGGATCGTCCAGCGCGGCGGCCCGCTCGGCGCCCTCGGCCGGGTCAAGTTCGTGATGCCGAACCGGCAGTTCATTCTCGTCCACGACACCAACACCCCCGAGGAGTTCGACAGCCCCGAGCGCGCGCTCTCGCACGGCTGCGTCCGCGCCGAAGACCCAGGCGCCCTCGCGGATGCCATCCTGACGCGCACCAACGGCTGGGCGGACGGCCGCGCCAGCGGCATCATTGACGGTCGCCCCCGAACACGCGGCGTGCGCCTCCGCGAGCGCTTCCCCGTCCACATCGTCTACTTCACCGTGTGGCCCACCGAGGCGGGAGGCGTCGAAACCTTCGCGGATGTCTACGGGCGCGATGCCGAACTGGCCTCGGCTCTGGGGATCGAATGGCCCGAGCCACCCGAGACCGTCGCCGAACGGTAACGAAACGGTTTCGCACGACGGGCCGGATCGCGTACCATTCGGATCCACCGGTCCGTTGGACCGACCCGCCACTCCCACCGCTCGTGTCCGGCTTGGCCGCCTCTCCGTTCGCCCTCGTCCTCGCGTGGTCTCTCGCGTGGGGTCTCTTCTCGGACCTCTTCGGCTCCAGGGACGACCGGCCCGAACGGGTCGCCACCGAGGCGGTACAGGAACGCCTCGAACGCGTCGTGGACGTCGCGCAGCACGAGGCGACGCGGGCACTGTACGAGGCCCGAGACTACCAGCCGCTGTGGACCGCCGAGGAGCGTCGCGCGTTGCTTCAGCGGCTCGCGACCGTCGCGGACGACGGGATCCACCCGTCCGAGGTCGGTGCTGATGCCGCACGGCTCGAACTCGCGCGATGGGAAGGCGTGCGCGACGAATACGTCCGCCTCGGTGCGGAGGCGAGAGACACCACGCCAGACCCGCGCCCCGACGCCCTCGCCCGGACCGATGTCCGCATCACCGACGCGCTCCTCCGCCTCGGGGAGGCACTGAGCGGACATCGGGTGGATCTGGCGTCGCTTCACCCCGAGACATGGTTCCCAGCCGCACGGGACTCGGTCCGCCTCGGTGAGGCCCGCGAGGCCATCGCGACCGGGGAGGTCGCTCGGGTGCTGGAATCGCTGGACGGCCTCGCGAGCCCCCATCCGCAAGCGCTCGCGCTGCGAGAGGCCCTCGCGAGGCTCCGCCGCGCCGATGCGGCCCCTGTCCCGACGGGCGCTCCGCTGACGACGGGCGGGCGGTCGATCCGCGTCCCGCACGTGCGCGCCCGGCTGGCAGCGCTCGGCTACCTCGGCGAGACGCCCCCCTCAACCGGCTGGGACGACACCGACCCCTATCTCTTCGATTCGGATCTCGCAGGCGCGCTCGCACGATTCCGCGACGCCCACGACCTCTCCGCCGACTCGCTCCTGGACGCCGCCGCCACCACGGCCCTCAACGCCGACCTCGATTCTCTCGCCAACCGGGTCGCGCTCAACCTGGAGCGCTGGCGCCACCTTCCCCGGGACTTCGGGGAGCGCTTCATCTGGGTGAATCTCCCCGCGTACCACCTCGAAGTCATCGAGGCCGACGGAACGGCGGGAATTGAGATGACGGTCAACATCGGCAACGCGCAGACGACCGGTTGGACCACGCCCGTCCTGACCGATTCCATCTCTCGGGTCATCTTCCGTCCCGCGTGGTTCGTGCCGCGCTCGCTCGTGGAATCGCAGGTGGTCCCGATTGCCCAGGCCGACAGCCTCGCGCTCTGGCGGCAAGGCTTCGAGGTGTACCAGGGAGGCGCCCAGGTGGACAGCCGCCTCGTGAAGTGGGACTCCGTCTCGGTCAGCGACTTTCAGTTCGTGCAGCGGCCAGGTCCCGCCAACCCCCTCGGCCGCGCCAAATTCCCGATGACGAACCCCTACGCCATCCTCATCCACGACACGAACCGCTCCGACTTCGGCGGCCCGGTGTCCTCGGGATGTGTCCATGCGGGAGACGCGGAGGCCCTCGCGGCCTATCTCCTCCGGTCGGAAGGATGGAACGACGAACGTGCCCAGTACGCGTACCGTCGCGGTCCCCAACGCCAAGGCGTCCCGCTCTCGACGCCGATCCGGACGCACTTCGTCTACCTCACCGCCGAGGTGGACGCCTCCGGTGCTCTCGTCTTCCACGACGACCCGTACGGCTACGACCGGACGCAACTCGCCGCGCTCAGCGGCTGATCCGATCCGACTCGGTACCGAGGCGGGAGAAGAGACGATGCAGCCGTGAGGGCCTACTTGGGGGCCTCCTGCTCCACGACGACCAGCATGGAGGTACGGCCTCCGCTGTCCATCGGATGGAAGGCTTCGGCGCGGGCCACGCGCCAGCCACTCGCGAGGAGGTCGTTCAACTCGTCGAGGTTGGGCTCGCTCCGCTTTTCGAGCGTGATGATGAGCGCCTGCTGGATGGCCTTCCCCCCCGACATCGCGACGGACCGCGACCGCTTGATCGGCGCGATGGTCTCGCGAACCGGGCCAGACGACGGGACCGGAGCGGCCGAGGCTGGGACCGTGGCCGGAACCTGAGGCGCGGCAGACGGCGCCTCTCCATCGATGGGAGGCAGCGGCGCGAACATGACGTCCGATAGCTGCGCTTCCGCCAGCATCGGGTCAGACGCCTGATCGACGTCCTCGAACAGAGCCGCAAAGGGGTTGCTCATCGGTTCAGGCTAGGCCGCCTGTGGCGTGGACTCTTCCTCTTTCTTCTTGGCGCGAGCCTGTTCGAGCGCCTTGCTCAACGTCTCGATCCGCTCGGCCACTTCATCGGACAGGGCGGCGTACTCCAGCGCGCCGGGCGTGTTCGGGTCGATCTCGAACACGGTCTTGCCCTGGAGCGGCGAGGTCTCCAGCTTGGGATCCGGGTGGATGACCGTCTGGAACACCCGGGCGCCGTACCGCTGCCGGATGACCTCCGTCGCGAGCCGCACTTCGCGCTTGTCCACGTCGGCTCGCGTGATGACGATGCCGAGCACCGGCGCCATCCGGCCAACGCCGGAGTGGATGTGCCGCAGCATCTCGCCGAACGAGATGAGCCCCTCGATGGAGAGGTAGCTCGGCACGACCGGGATCACGAGGGCGTCCCCGGCCATCACCGCGTTGATGGTGAGAAGCGAGGCGGACGGCGGGCAGTCGAGGAAGATGAGGTCGTACTCGTCTCGCGCCCACGCCAGCGCG
>JBCCPW010000373.1:0-4184 GCA_039024735.1 Bacteroidota bacterium | reverse complement strand
GCCGTCGATGTCAGCGGCGCCTCCTCGCGGCTCTCCGACCCGTTCGCCTGCGTCGTTGACCTCGGCCACGAGGACCGTCGCGCCGATGAGCGGCTGGCCGTCCGAAGCGTCAGTAACGAAGCCACGGAGGGCCGCCGACTGCGCGCTCGCGAGAGGCGCCGCGAGCGCTACGGCAAAGAGAAGAACCAGCGGACGAAGAGCGGGCATGAGGGAGGCCAGGAACAGGAGCGAGGAAGCTACGGCGCTGGGGGATGCCCCGATAGGGCATGCCGCGACACCCCGGGAGCGGGTGGCAACATTCTGGTCGGGACCGAGGCGGGGATCCATGCCCCGCCTCGGTGGTCTGCCGGGCCATCGGACGCGCCGTTCGAGGCAGGACCGAGGCGGATCAGTGGGTCCGTACTCGACCGCCATCTCCGGGGCATGGACCAGGACTACGCGGAATTCTACGGACAACGAAAAGGCGAGGGCGTCTGGCGAGGAGGGCAGCCTGCAAAGGCAACAGCCAAGGGACATCTCCCATCGGTTGACCGTGTCCCCCAGAGCAGCACGCCTTCCTGTCTGTAACCGCACAGGGGCCATACCGTATGCCGCGCCCAACGTCTTCTCTGTCTGCTGTGAACCGACGCGTCCCGGCGCTTCTCGCCACCATCGTCCTCTGCCTCCTCGCGCTCATCTACGGCCCCGAGCGTGTGGTTCTCGCCGAGACACCCGGCGGCATCCCAGTCGGTACGTGGTTCGTCATCGTCGCGCTCATAGCGGGGGCTGCCATCCCGCTCGTCGTGAGCCGCGCGGGATCCGTGCTCCGCTGGGCGGGCCTCTCAGCCCTTGCCGCAGCCGTACTCTGGTTCCCGATCGGTGCGTACCTCGCAGGCAATCCGGCTCTCAACTTTTACTATGAGCCCGAGGAGTCGCTTTTCTTTCGCCGCGTGACCATCGGAACGGCGGGGCTCATCCTCAGCACGATGGTCTGGGCCGCCGCAGATGGGGCGTGGCGGTGGTGGAAGAGACGCGGTGCAAACGCTCAAGCAGAGTCCGCGACTCCCTCCGCCTCGGCACCGAGGCGGAGTTAGTAGCCGACTGCTACGTCCTGGCCGCGCGGGTCGGCGCCACCGAGGAGGACCCGCTGCCGCTCCACGGTCTGCTCGTTCGTGAGTCCCGAGGGATCGTCAGCGGTGGTGGTGGTCTCGTAGGCCACCACGATGCCATCGGCGCGGCTCCAGCGCCCCCCCTCGCGAAGTTCCCATCCCCTCTGCCGAAGCGCCACCTCGGTGTCGACGGAGAGCGCATTCCGCTCGGCGAACATCACGTCTGGGAGCCACTGGTGGTGGATGCGCGGGGCCGCAACGGCCGCCTGGATGTCCAACTCGTGGTCGATCACGTTGGTGATGACCTGGAAGACAGTCGTGATGATGCGGGCGCCGCCGGGCGAGCCGATCACCATGAAGAGTTCACCGTCCGGGGTGTCCACGATGGTCGGCGTCATGGAGGAGAGCATCCGCTTGCCGGGCGCGACCGCGTTCGCCTCGGCGCCGACGAGCCCGAACATGTTGGGCACGCCGGGCGCCGCTGCGAAGTCGTCCATCTCGTTGTTGAGGAAGAACCCCGCGCCGTCCACGACGAGCATCGAGCCGTACCCACCGTTGATGGTCGTGGTGGTGGAGACTGCGAGGCCGTCCCGGTCCACGACAGAGTAGTGCGTCGTCTCCATCGACTCGTTCGCGAAGGGATCGCCGTGGGTGACCGCCTGACTCGTGCTGACGCGGTACGGGTTCACGTCTGCCATCCGGGCGCGGACGTAGTCCATCGTGATGAGCCCGTCCACCGGGACGGGCGTGAAGTCGGGGTCGCCGAGCCACTCGGCGCGGTCGGCGTAGACGCGGCGCATGGCCTCGCCCATGAGGTGCACCGAGGCGGACGAGTGGAGACCCATCGCGCCGAGATCGTAGGGCTCCATGCTCCGCAGCAACTGCACGAGCGCGACGCCCCCCGAGGACGGCGGCGGCATGGACAGGATGCGGTGGTCCCGGTAGCTGCCCACCACCGGCTCGCGCTCGATGGCCCGGTAGCCCGCGAGGTCCTCGTGCGAGATGAGCCCGCCGCCGCGCTGCATCTCGGCCACGATGAGGTCGGCCGTCTCGCCTCGGTAGAACCCGTCGCGGCCCCGGTCGCGGATGCGGGTGAGCACCCGCGCGAGATCGGTCTGGCGGAAGGTCTCGCCGGGCGTGAACCCCGCCTCGGGGGCGAAGTAGCGGGCGGTGCTCGGGAAACGCTCGAAGCTCTGACGGTAGGCGTTGAAGCGAAGCGCCTGGGCGCGGGAGAGCGTGTACCCCTCGGCCAGCCGGATGGCGGGCGCGATCACATCCGCGAGGGGGAGACTCCCGTAGCGCTCGTGCGCGAGGAGCAGCCCCGCCACGCTGCCCGGCGTCCCGCTTGCGAGGGTGCCGCGCCGGGCCACGTCGGGCATGTAGGTGCCCGTCGAGTCCAGGAACATGTCGCGAGTGGCGAGGGCCGGGGCGGTCTCCCGGTAGTCGAACGTGGTGGCGGTGCCATCCGGGAAGCGGATCACCATGAACCCACCCCCGCCGATGTTGCCCGCGACGGGGTACGTGACCGCGAGCGCGAAGCCCGTCGCGACGGCCGCGTCCACGGCGTTGCCGCCCGCGCGCATCACCTCCACGCCCGCCTCGGCGGCGTTCTCTTCGGCGGCGACGACCATCCCGTTGAGCGCGCGGACCGGAGGCGGCGTGGCGGAGATCTGCGCTTGGCACGAGAGCGCGGCGAGCGCGACGGTGAGCGTCAGCGCGGCGCGGAGGAGACGGGTGGGCATGAAGGGATCGGGAGGCGGGACGCCAACCTACGCCCGGGCCCGCCCGCCTCGGTGCCGAGGCGGACGGCAGGGCCGCACCGAGGCGGGAGTGCGCTACGGCGAGAGCCGGACCCCAAGCATCCACCCGTCGTCGCGGAGGACCACCGTCAGCCCGTCGATGGCGTCGCGGTAGAAGCGGGCTGTGCGGTAGGCGTTGAAGCGCGTCGCCGAGGCGTGCGCGCCCCGCACGTTCGCGAGGTAGAACGCCCCCGCCACGACGGTCGCGAGGGACGGCAGGATGTACGCCGTGGGGCCCCCAGCATCCAGTTCATAGCGCCACGCCGCGTAGGCGCCGTAGCCGAGCGAGGCCGTGAGCCCGAAGGCCTGGGCGGCGTCGTACACGTGGCCGGTGTAGAGTTGACCGCTCCCCGGCACGAGGGCGCTCATCGCGGCGGTCACGCCCGGCGAGCGAGAGCGCGTCGGAGGTCCTTCGCGCAGCCCGATTCGAGCCGCGGCGACCGCATACGCCGCGCCCTCGGGGCCGAACGATTGCTCCGTGTCCACGGGCTCCAACGCCGAAAGCGCCGAGGCGTGGTCGCTGGCATGGAGCGCCAGAAGCGCCTCGGCGACGGCGAGCCGCTGGCCGAGCGTGTCGCGGTCCACGGGCTGGAGATCGGCGGCATCCAGCGCGAGGCGGGCATCGTCGAAGCGGCCGTCTTGGAGGAGCAGCACGGCGTACTGCCAGCGGAAGGTGCGGCGGAGGGTCGGGAAGTCCGTCGCGAGGCGACGGAGGGCGGCCTCCGCCTCGGTGTAGCGCCCGGCGAAGAAGGCACCGTTGAGCGCCGCTGTCCCGCTCTGCAACCGCGCGGCGGAGTCAGCGGCGAGCTCGTAGTGGGCCATGTGGAAGGCATAGCCAAGGAACGGCTGCTCGCTCGCCTCGAAGCGCTCGGCCAGACGCGCGAGGTCGGCGACGGTCACCGGACGCTGGGCGTCCGGGAGCGATGCGGGAGAGGGGGTGTCGTGCCGACCCTCCGTGCTGGTCGGTGCGTCCATCTCTCCCGCCTCGGCACCGAGGCGGAGGGAGTCAGAGGCCAACGCCGCGACGCTGCTGTCCGGGCTCGAGGGCTGGGCCGAAAGGATCGGTGCGAGCAGGAGCAGGATGGAAGCGGTCGCGATAGTCCGGGTGCAGTTGGCGCCAGTCCGTGAGCGTCGGGGCGGTGGTGGCGTCGGGCGGGTCGTAGATGCGGGTGCGACCATCAAGGCGGAAGGGGAACGCGGTCTGGCCGCGCACGAAGGCGGCGTTCTCGCGATAGAACAGGCGGTCGAGGGTCATGAGCGTGCCCGGCACGAGGCCCCACCGCGCGACGCTGTAGCG
>JBCCPW010000372.1:0-4218 GCA_039024735.1 Bacteroidota bacterium | reverse complement strand
GGAGCCGAGGGGCAGGCGGACGCCCTCGTACTGCTCCACGCGGTCCCGGAGGCGCGTCGCGAGGTGGACGCCCCGGGTTTGCATCCCGATGATGGCGAGGCGGTCGTCGGCCTCGTCGTCCAGAAGCTCGGCGACCTGCCGGGCGAGGCGGTCCAGCGTGCGGCGCACGTCGTCGGCGTCCATCAGCCGGGCTTTGGCGAGGTCGCCGGGCGAGAGCGGGGGCGCGTCCATGCCGCGAAGCTACCGCTTCGAGGGACATGGGGACTGCGGACATAGGGACTTCTCTTCCCTCATGCCCCGTGCCTCATCCCCTCCACGCCGTCTACGGACGCACCGAGGCGAGCCCTCCCACCCTCTTGGCCCAGTCTCCAGTCCCGAACCCCCAGTCCCCCCTCACGCTGTCCACTTCGGGGCGCTGAGGGCCACGGCCCACACGAGCAGTCCCCCGATCACGAACGCCGTCCCGACCGCCTCGGCGTGGTCCAGCATCCCGAGGGGGGAGAGAAGGTTGTACCAGTCGTGGTAGGTGTCCGAGAGACCCCCGAGGAGGGGGAGTTGGCGGGCCTGGGCGTCGGCGGCATAGGGAGCCACATCCAGGAAGCTCACGCCCGTGGCGAAGGCGCCAAGTTGGAAGCCCGCGCGCGAGCCCCACGTGAGTGCGCTCCACGCGATGATCGCCGGGAGGGCGAGTTGGAGGATGGTCCCGCCCGCGAACATCATCCACTCGCCGAAGAAGCGGAAGAAGAAGTGGCCCGCCTCGTGGGGGATCAGCAGGAGCGAGTGCATGAGCATCCACGGCGTGCCGAGGAGCCCGCCCGCGTTCCAGTCCACGAGGAGGAAGTAGGCGCACGCCGGGAGGAGGACGAGCGTGACCGTCCAGTTCTCCCAGTCGATGCGGCGGAGGGCAAGGTCCATGCCTCGGGTATCGTCCCTCTACCTAAATATTCAAGGGGCACACAAATTAGCTATTTTATACCTAATTATTTCTGTCCTTTCACGCAGGCCCAGGCCGTGCCGCTCAGCATATTGAACCGCCTTACGGAAGCTATCTCATGATTTATTTACCATACCTAGCGCAAGTTCTATTTCCCCTTTTTCCGTATATATATTAATCATTCCATATGAGTATTTTTTTGAATTAAACATTTCTATGGCATAATTGATATAATCAATAGCATCTTTATATCTTTCCATCATTCTAAGTGCGCTCGCTAGCAACACACTACACTCAGTCTCCCCTATGCTATTACCCGCATTAGCCATGTCTCCACGAGCAATCCGATACCATTTTTCAGATTCCTTGTATGCCTTTATGCCCCATAGTGAGTTTCCTAAAATTTGAGCAACTCCTGAAGCCAAATCGAATCTGTTTACTTTTAAATACTTATTTCTTCTTTCAACCTCTCTAGTATAGCCTAAAGGAGATATACCAAAGACATCGAAAAATATCATTGCATCAGACAATAGCCAGCTGTACGAGGCCATATTCGACTTAATACTATCATCTGATGATGTCATGTTTCGCAATATAGCCGCCTTTAAGTTCAAATACTCTGTATAAAAATTATTGTTTACCCCTAATGGATCAATATCCCAACGTCTATTGTTGTGATCAGCAAATGCAAGCAGATAAGCATCTAATTGCTTGCGAAGGACGAGGAGATCGGCTGCGGATTGCGTAGCGGCGAACTCGCGCACGGGCACCCGCATGGCGTAGCGACCGTCCTCGGTCTGGCGGATCAACCCACGCCGCCGGAGGACCCGCGCGGCGTCCACCCCGGCGTCGCCCTCCGGGTCGTCGTCGGAGACGAACGTAGCACGGAGGAGCGAGGCATCCGCCCCACCGGGCAGGTCGGCGAAGAGCGCAAAGAGCGAGCGGGCGTCTGGGTCGGAGAGCGCGTCGTGGGAGAGCGTGAGCGAGACGCGGAGGCTGCGGTCCTTGTCAGCGTCCTCCCCCGCCTCGCGTTCGATCAGCGTTTCCCACCGCCGGGCGATCTCCGCGAGGCCGTAGTCCGAGGCACCCGGCGGCCCCAGCAGGCTCGCCACAAGGGTGATCGCCAGCGGGATGCCGTCCAGTTGGAGGAGGAGCGCGTCGCGTGTGGCCTCGTCGCCGTCCACGCGCACGTACCCCTGGGCGTCCGCGATGGCCTCGAAGAGTGCGCAGGCGTCCGTCTCGGGGAGCGCACCGAGGCGGTCCGGGGTGACGCCTCGGGCGCCGAGGTCGGAGCGGCTGGTCACGAGCACGCGCGCGTCCCGGGCGTAGGCGCAGAACTCCTGGACCAACGTCCGCACCGAGGCGGACTGGCTTGGGGACGCCCACGCCTGCTCCACATCGTCCAGGAGGTAGAGCCGGGGCGCGTTGAGACGGCTCCCGAGGGCCTGCCCAGAGTCGGCGCCATCGGTGATACCCCAGGCCGTGGCAATGGTGGAGAGCACGGCGTCGGCGGTGGTCGCGCCGCTCAGGTCTACGTACCACACGCCCGAGGCGGCCCAGCCCGGCGCCCGCGCCTCCACCTCGCGCGCCACCTTCCGCGTCAGCTCCGTCTTGCCGATCCCGCCCAGGCCGTGGAGGTTCACGCAGCGTTTGGTCTCCAGCATGTTCACCACGCGGGTCCAGTCCGCCGTGCGGCCGGTGAACACGTCCACGAGGGCGGGCGCGTCGGTCGAGAGTGTGTCGGCCTGGCGGGCTTGTACGAAGGGAGCGGCCTGCGCCACAAGGTCTTCGCGCAGCGCCTTCACTTCCTTCCCCACCGCTTGTACGTCAGCCTGCGTCTTCGCGGCCGTCTCGCGGACCACGGCTTTCAGGTCGCGGATCTCCTGCGAGAGCCGCGCGACGTCCTCGAACAGCGGCGCGAGTTCCGCCCGGAGCATCGCGGGCACGTTCTCATCTATCCAGTCCCGGAGATGTTGGGTCTGCCGGCGGGTTTCGCTCGCGAGGTCGGCGGTGTCGGTGGGCTGCGCCTCGGCCATCGCGCGGACGAGCGCGAGGGTTTCGCCCTGCATCCGCAGCATCAGCTTGGCAAGGGCCTGCGGGTTGTCGCCCTCACCGCCCGTGATGATCTCCCCCAAGAGGACCGGGAAGGTGCCACCGAGGCGGGCCACCACGGCCTCGCGCGTCTCGTGTGAGATCGTCCGTTGCGTTCGCTCGCGCGGGGCCTTGCGGTACCGGGCGCGTCCTTCGAGATGGATCATCACGCCGCGCCACTCGTCGGCGGACAGCGGGCTCGTCAGGCCATCAGCCGGGAGGACCGCGAAGGCGTCCACGAGCCACAGCGCCTCGGCAGGAACGGGTTCGCCGTCAGGGCCGGGCTGGAGAAACCGGAGGGCGTTGGCTTCCGTCGCGATGGCTTTCAGCGCCTCGCGGTCCTCCGGCCTCTCGTCCGCCGTGAGCATCAGGGCATCGTGGACGGCCTGCCGGAGGACATTCTCGAGGTGGTGGTTCCGGTGGAGATCCGCCACGGAGCCTGTGCCACGCAGCCTCTCACGAGCCGCGTCCACGAGAGGGCCGATGCCCGCACCCGTCGTTGCCTCCATCACCTTCCCGAACAGGGTGGTCCCGACCGTCGCAGCGGTAATGGCCCCTCCGGTGGTCACGCAATCGAGCGCCACGGCACCGAACAGCGCGAGGCCGCTCGCGCCGCCTGCACCAATCAGGAAGGCTTTGTCTCGTGTCTCTTGCTCTGACATGTGCGCACCCTGTACCGAGGCGAGTGTACCGAGGCGTTCGTGTCCGGTCAACTGGAACGTGCCCCCGCCTCGGTGGCAGAACGGGTACCCCGCAGTGTCATTCCGAGCCTGCCGCGGGGTCTGCTCAAAGGCAGCGCCGGAGCCGAAAGAGGCGTCGAGGTGGCACGCGGCCAGCTTTCCTTCGGCTCCGCTCAGGACAGGCACTCGGCGTCGGTCGCCGAGCGACCTTCGCTCGGAATGACACCTTCTGGGGCTGTGCCCCGCCTCGGTGCCGCCCCATCAAGGGCGAACGCAGACTCGTCCACGGGTTCAAGTCGGCGGACGCTTGCGACAGCATCCGGTTGTCCCGCTCGCACCCGTTCCGCATGGAGTTCCGCCTTCGCAGGAATGACGGCCTGAAGGTCCGGGAGTGCGCCATCGCCCTGCCGCCCCGTCACACACCGGACGCACCGCCTCGCACACGGTCGTACCCTCCTTCCACCCCGCCTCGGTGCCTTCCCGTCCCCACCGAGGCGGATCTGCCCGTGTCCG
>JBCCPW010000371.1:0-4237 GCA_039024735.1 Bacteroidota bacterium | reverse complement strand
GACTCTGCCGATTCCATGCTGAGGCCGTCCGGCTGGCGCGAGACGCCCAGGATCGCGTTGGCTCCGCGAAGCCCTGCGGCCAGCGCGACGGGCGTGTTGAGGTCGTCGCACATCGCGGCGAGGGCGTCGGTGTAGGCGCTCTCCAGCGCAGCACCGAGGCGGTCGGGGCCGGGACGCTCCGCCTCGGTGGCATCGCGGACAGCACCGAGGGCGTCGGCGTAGCGCTGGCGGTTCTTGCGGGCGTCCTGGAGGGCCTTGAGCGTGAAGTTGAACGGCTTGCCGTACTGGCCGGAGATCAGCGCAAGGCGCAACGCGAGGGGATCGACCGGCGCGCCCCAGTCGTCCCGTCCGCCGTCCGAGGCGGGCGCGGTGAGATCGCGCACGGTGAGGAAGTTACCCTTCGACTTGGACATCTTCGCGCCGTCCACCTGGAGGAACCGCGTGTGGATCCACATCCGCGCGAAGGGCTCGCCGGTGAGCGCCTCGGCCTGGGCGATCTCGCACTCGTGATGCGGGAACGTCAGGTCCTCACCGCCCCCGTGCAGGTCGATGGTCTCGCCGAGGTACTTCTGCGCCATCACGGAGCACTCCAGGTGCCATCCCGGGAAGCCCCAGCCGTAGGGTGAGTACCACTGCATGAGATGGCCGGGGTCTTTCTTCCACAGTGCGAAGTCTCGAGGGTCGCGCTTGCCCTCGTCCTGCACCACCTCGCGCGATTCCGACGCCGCGCCCGCTGCCAGCCGCTCGGCGTCGGAGTTGCCAGAGAGAGCGCCGTAGGACGGGAAGCTCGGGACGTGAAAGTAGACGCCATCGTCGGTTTCGTAGGCGTGGCCACGGTCCACGAGGGTCTCCACGGCACCGATCTGCTCGCGGACGTGCTCCGCCGCGCGGGGACGCACGGTAGGCTCGATGAGACCCAGCGCGTGCCAATCGGCGACGAGCGCCTCGGTGTAGTGCCGCGCGAGATCCCACACGTTGGCGAACGCCTCGCCCTCCTTGCTCGCGAGGGCCTTCGCCATCTTGTCCTCACCGGCCCCATCGGCCACGTCGTCTTCGGTGAGGTGGCCCACATCGGTGACGTTGGAGACGTAGTCCACGCGCCAGCCGAGGGCCCGTGCGGTCCTCACCACGAGGTCCGCCGTCAGGAACGAACGGAAGTTGCCCACGTGGGCGTAGCTGTAGACCGTGGGCCCGCAGGAGTAGAACCGCAGGACGGGCGTACCGTCAGGGTCGGTCTGGCTCGGGACCAGCGTCTCGACCTCGCGAGAGAGGGTGTTGCGGAGACGGAACTCGGGAAGGGTCGGCATGGGTGCGGGTGGGCAAGTCCGAAGCTACCGCCTCGGTTCCGAGTTCCACTAGGGGACTGGTGGGTTCTGGGTTCTGGGTTCTGGGTTCTGGGTTCTGGGTTCTGGGTTCTGGTAAGCAAACCGCCTCGGTCGACTCGCGCCACTTCCTACACATCACCCCTCGTAGGGGCACGCCGGTGGCGTGCCCGATGGTCCGCCCCGCCTCGGTCCCCCGCCTCGGTCCCCCGCCTCGGTCCCCCGCCTCGGTCACCCACCTCAGCACCGAGGCGGAAAGAATCGCGGCCTCCCAGCCGGTTACGCAAGGGGTCCCACGTCTGCCCGAACGGCTTCCACCAGCGTCCCGAGTCGGACGAGGTCGGTAGCGGCGGTGAGGTCGGCATCGAAGGGGCGATCGGCGTCACGGAACGAGATCCGCTCGCGGATCGCGGCGAGAGCGACCTCCACGCCCCGGCCTGCCCGGAGGGGACGGCGAAACTCCAGCGCCTGCGCCGCGCACAGCGCCTCCACAGCCAGGACTCGCTCGGCGTTCTCCAGCACGCGCAGGGCCTTTCGTGCGCCCCAGGCGCCCATCGAGACGTGGTCTTCCTGGTTGCGGCTGCTCGGGATGGAATCGACGCTCGCGGGATGACAGAGGGTTTTGTTCTCGCTGACGAGTGCGGCCGCGAGGTACTGCGGCATCATGAACCCGGAGTGCAACCCGCCCTCGCGCACAAGGAACGGCGGGAGACCATCGGGACCGTCCACGAGGAGGAACGTCCGCCGCTCGGAGATGCTGGCCCATTCCGCTAACGCGATGGCCGCGGTGTCCGCCGCGAGGGCAAGGGGCTGGCCGTGGAAGGCGCCCGCGCTCACCACATCGCCGCCGTCCATCACGAGCGGGTTGTCCGTCACGGCGTTGATCTCGACCTCCAGAACACTCTCCGCATAGGCCATCGCGTCGCGGCTGGCGCCGTGGACGGGCGGCACGCACCGCACCGAGTACGGGTCCTGCACCTTGCCACAGGTCGCGTGCGAGGGCAGGATCTCCGACCCATCGAGCAGCGCGCGCACGTTGGCGGCCACGGTCACGGCGCCGGGGTGCGGGCGGAGCGCCTGCACGTCGGCCGCGAACGGCCGTGCGGAGCCCCGGATCGCCTCCAGGGTCATCGCCGCGATCACGTCGGCGGTCGTCGCGAGGGTTCGCGCCCGGAGGACCACCTCGGCGAGATGGGCGGCCATGAACTGCGTCCCGTTGATGAGCGCGAGGCCGTCCTTCGCCCCGAGGGCCACCGCCTCGGTACCGAGGCGGGAGAGCACATCGGCGGTGGGTGTCTGGACACCTTCCTGCCACAGATGTCCCTCTCCGATCAGCGGGAGCGCGAGATGAGCCAGCGGCGCTAGGTCGCCCGAGGCGCCCAGGCTGCCCTGGCTCGGCACGACCGGCGCGAGGCCACGGTCGGCCATCCACAGCAGGCGATCCATCACGGGAAGGCTCACGCCGGAATGACCGAGGCCGAGCGCATGGGCCTTGAGACGAAGCATCCGGCTTGCAATAACGGCATCGACAGGATCCCCCATCCCTACCGCGTGGGACCGCAACAAGTTGACCTGGAGACGGGCCAGATCGTCGTCGCCTACCCGCACGTCTTTGAGCGCCCCGAAGCCCGTCGTGACGCCGTAGATCGCGCCCCCATCCTCCATCGCGCGCTCCAGGCGTTCCCTGCTGGAACGGACCCGGCAATCCGGACCGCCCAGGTCGCGCCGAAGCTGGTCGAGGCTCGCATCGAGGTCCGCCTCAAGCGAGCCGATCCGCAGGCGTACGGGCATGCTCACTCGTCCGGGGCGAGCCGCGCGAGGATCTCGCGGACCGGCTCGGTGAGTTCGGGAAGGTGCCGCCGCAGCGCCACCGGGTCAATGGCATCCACTTCGAGGAGGTCGTCGGCGCCCGTCGCGAGGAACGAGAGGTAGAGGCGGAGTTGCCCCTCATCGTCGGACGGTGTCTCGCCGAGCATCGCGAAGCGGATGCGGAGCAAGGTCTCTCCTCGCTCGGCCGCAAGGGCGGCGGTGAGCACTCGCTGCCGAGCGCGGTTCTGGGCGTCAGCACGCTTCTCGGTCGCGGCGATGAGCACCGACGCGTAGGCGTCCAGCGAGCGCTGGGCCTCTTCCATGGCGGCCGAGAGCAAGCGGTCGGCAAGGGAGTCCGCCTCGGTGACGGAATGCCATGCCCCCCCGTCCCCCCACGGACTCGCCGAGGCGGGAAGACTCGCCCCGCCGACCATCGCGAGGAGCACGCAGACCCGGCCCATGATGTCACGGGCCGAACGGATGCCCCCATTCAAGACGGTCGGATGACGCAGGCCCATCCACCTACGCGGTCCCCTCTCCCCATGGGAGAGGGACAGGGTGAGGGACGTCCCGGACGCCGAGTCTCGCTCGCCCCCCTCACCCCAGCCATCTCCCCCCAAGGGGTGGAGAGGGGGGCTGTTTTCTTGCTTCCTAACCTGTCTCTCGACTACGTACGAAGCCCCTCTTTCGTCCGACGAGTCGCGCCGAGGCGCGTTCACTGCCCACACCCATCCTGTGGAGCCCATCTCGGTCCGTGGTCCGTGGTCTGTCGTCTCCCGTCTCATCGGTCCAGCATCGGAAGGTCCACGCCCCGGTCGCGCGCCGTCTGCTGCGCCGTCTCATACCCGGCGTCGGCGTGGCGCATGACGCCCGTGCCCGGATCGGCCGTGAGCACGCGGTTCAAGCGGCGCCCGCCCGCCTCGGTGCCGTCGGCGAGGCAGACCATCCCGCTGTGGACCGAGTACCCGATCCCGACGCCGCCGCCGTGGTGCAGGCTGACCCAACTCGCGCCACAGGCCGTGTTGAGCATCGCGTTGAGGAGCGGCCAGTCTGCGATGGCGTCCGACCCGTCCTTCATGCCCTCGGTCTCACGGTTCGGACTCGCG
>JBCCPW010000370.1:0-4266 GCA_039024735.1 Bacteroidota bacterium | reverse complement strand
CTCGTTGAGTTCGATCAGGCCGATGTCGTCCACGCTCAGGCCGACCTGCTTCAGCACCTTGGGAATCGACTCCTTCGGCCCGATGCCCATGATCTCGGGTGCGACCCCGGCCACGGCGTAGCCGAGCATCTTCACGAGAGGAGTCGCGCCGGTCTCGTCCGCCATGCGCTTGGACATGATCACCGAGGCGGCGGCGGCGTCGTTCATCTGGCTGGAGTTGCCGGCTGTCACACTCCCGCCCTGCTTGAACGCGGGACGGAGCCGCGCGAGCGCTTCGAGGCTGGTGTCGGGGCGTGGGCCTTCGTCGGTGGTGTGCGTGAACGTGTGCTCGTGCGCTTCCCCGCCTCGGTACACCGTTTCTGTGACCTCCACCGGCACGATCTCGTCCGCGAAGGCGCCACTCTCGATGGCCGAGGCGGCCCTCCGGTGCGACTCCAACGCGAAGGCGTCCTGGTCTTCGCGCGAGACGTTGAACTGATCGGCCACGTTCTCCGCGGTGATGCCCATACTCGCGTAGTGGCCGGGCTTGTCGAAGGCGAGCTCGGGATCGGGCGCGAAGTAGAACCCGCCCATCGGGACGGAGGACATGCTCTCCACGCCGCCTGCCACGATGCAGTCGGCCTGGCCGAGCATGACGGAGTTGAACGCCTGCGCGATGGTCTGTACACCGGAGGAGCAGAACCGGTTGACGGTGACGCCGGGCACCGAGTCGGGCAGCCCGGCTTTCTGCACGATGGCCCGGGCCATGTTCATGCCCTGGGGGCCTTCCGGGAAGGCGCACCCGAGGACGACATCGTCGATCTGGCCGGGGTCGAGGCCGGGCACCCGATCCAGCGCGCCGTTGACGGCGACAGCGCCGAGGTATTCCGGGCGGACATTCTTGAGTGCTCCCCGCTTCGCCTTCCCAACGGGTGTGCGAACGGTGGAGACGAGGTAGGCTTCGTTGATCTGCATGGGATCGGGGACTAGGGACTGGGGAATCGGGTTCGTTCGGGACTGACAACCGGGCACCGCCCCGTCCCCAGTCCCGAGTCCCTAGTTCCTCAAAGGCTTGTTGGTCGTGAGGATGCTCGTGATGCGTGCCTGGGTCTTCTCCTCACCGAGGAGGGAGAGGAAGACCTCGCGCTCCAGGGCGTAGAGGTACTCCTCGTGGACCTCGGCGGGCGCGCTTAGGTCGCCGCCGGTCATGACCCAGGCGAGCTTGCTCGCGAGGTAGTGGTCGTACTCGGAGATGTAGCCGCCCTCGCGGAACTGGTGCAGCGCGATCTCGAACTGCGCGCGGCCGGGCGCCCCGAGGACGGGGATCGCATTGCGGATAGCGGGCGGGAGGTAGCCCATCTCGCTGAGGCCGATCACCTTCGCGCGGGCCACGTGGAAACGGCGCGCGTCGTTCCTCACGACCGTCGCGCGGTCATCGAGCATGTTCATCTCACGAGCCATCGGGCCGCTGGTGGCGACCTTCGCCATCGCGATCTGCTCGAAGTGCTTGCGGAGGAACGGCTGCACCTCGCTCTCGCGTCCGGCGTCGGCCGCTAACTCGGCGGCTCGGGCCGTCATGAACGTGGTGCCGCACCCAGCCGGGATCACACCCACGCCCAGTTCCACGAGCCCCATGTACGTCTCCGCCGCGACGACCGGGTTCGGGCTCGCCATTGTCATCTCGCAGCCGCCGCCGAGCACGCGCTGGTGCGTCGTGACCACGACCGGCTTGCTGCTGTAGCGAACCCGCTTGATGGCGTCCTGGAAGCCCTCCAGGAACGGCTCCATCTGGTCCAGTTGCCCCATCGCAATCGCCATCGCGACCTCGCCGAGATTGGCGCCGACCGAAAAGTTGGAGCCCTCGTTGCCGATCACCATCCCGCGCAGGTCGCGGTCGTTCTCGACGTGGTTGATGGCCTCCACGAGGCCGGTCATGACGGCCTGGCCGAGGGAGTTGGACTTGGAGCGGAACTCGAAGAGCGCCACGCCCTCGCCGATGTCGAGCAGTGCCGCCTCGTCGTTGCTCCAGAGCGTGGACGCGTCGTCCTGCTTGATGTGTGCGAGGCCCCACTCGTCGGCGGGGCGCGGGTCGGCCGAGGCGCGGCCCGAGGCGGGGCGCCAGACCTCGGGGACGCCCGCCTCGGTGGTGCCGTAGAAGCCCTCGCTGGGCACATCCGTGACCCAGTCCGGCGTCTCGATCTCGTGCTCTGCGAGCGCATCGCGCACGGCGTCGATGCCGAGGGCGTCCCAGATCTGGAACGGGCCCATCTCCCAGCCGAAGCCCCAACGCATCGCGCGGTCTACGTCGGCGGGGTTGTCCGCGATCTCCGGCACGCGGCGGATGCTGTAGCCGATGAGGTCGAGCGTGGTGCGGCGGAAGAAGTCGCCTGCGCGGCCGTCGTCCGCCCAGAGCGCGTTGAGGCGTGCGGAGAGGTCCCCGGCCTTCTTGAAGCGCTTCGTGTCGAGGCCGCTCTCGGGCGCCTCGCGATACTCCATCGTCTCCGGGTCGATAGAGAGGATGTCCTTGCCGACTTTCTTGTAGAAGCCTGCCTTGACCTTCGCGCCGGTCCGCTTCGACTCCACGAGCCGAGCGAGCACGTCGGGCACCTGGAAGGCCTCGCGCGATTCGTCGTCCGGGACGCCCTCGTAGAGGTTCGTCGCGACGTGGCGCAGCGTGTCCAGGCCCACCACGTCGGCCGTGCGGAAGGTGGCGCTCTTCGCGTGGCCGATGAGCGTGCCCGTCAGCTGGTCGATCTCCTCGATGGTGAACCGTCCGCTCTCGAACTCGCGGAGCGCCTGCATCATCGCGTAGACGCCGATCCGGTTGCCGACGAAGTTCGGCGTGTCCTTCGCCACCACGACCCCCTTGCCGAGGTGGACGCGGGCGAACTCGCTCACGCGATGGAGCACCGCCGGGTCGGTCTCGGCCGTCGGGATGACCTCGAAGAGCTTGAGGTAGCGCGGCGGGTTGAAGAAGTGCGTGCCGAGGAATCGCGCCTTGAAGCCGTCGCTGCGGCCTTCCGCGATCTCACCGATGGGCAGGCCCGAGGTGTTGGTGGAGATCACAGCGTCCTCGCGCGCGTGCTCCTCGATGCGCGCCATGACGGAGCGCTTGATGTCCATCCGCTCCACGACGACCTCGATGATCCAGTCCGCCTCGGCGATGGCCTCGAAGTCGTCGTCGAAGTTGCCGAGCGTGACGCGCTTCTGCGCCGAGGGCGTGAAGAAGGGCGCCGGGTTCATCTTCGTGGCAGCCTTGAAGGCGCCTTGCACGATGGAGTTGGGTTTCCCCTCGCGGCCGATGGACTCCGGCGTCACGTCGAGGAGGGTGACCTGGAGCCCGGCGTTGGCGAGGTGGGCGGCGATCTGGCTGCCCATGACGCCCGCGCCGAGCACGGCGGCGGTTCGGAAGGGCTGAGACGAGCCCGCGCTGGACGTGCGACGGTCGGTCTCGGGAGCGGTGAGGGTTTCCATAGCGAGAGGGAATCGATGACGAGCGACCGGAGGATAACACCGTTAACCCGATGCTGGAAGCGGTACCGGTCTAGGTTTTCTGAGGGTACGACGGTTTCCCCGTCCAGCCGTGAGGTCTCGGTTTCCGCCTCGGTTTCCGCCTCGGTGCTGATACCTGTTCTTTAGAATCATGGGACACCCAACTGCTAGACCGCCGACGGCCGACCGCAGACCGCCGCGAAAGAATCGGCCGTCGGCCGTCCGTTGTCGGCGGTCCGATGGGCACGGGGTGTCCTACGATCTCAGAGAGACGGTATGAGAACCTGTGTGGCGAGTGAACGTCGCGACCGGCGATAGGCGCCCGCTTCAGCGTCGCACTGCCTCGCCGATGCTCACGCATCGTCTGTTTCGCGCGCTCTACCGCGGTCCGCTTCGCTCGGTCTCGGCTTCCCGCTCCTTCACCAAGCAGTTTCTGCCGACCACTTCATTGGCACCGAGGCGGGCCGGATCGCCGCTACGTGCCGGACGTGCCGTCTTCGAGCCCCCCGCGAGGAGCGCCCGCCTCCTCCGATGGGACCGCCCACTGGGCGAGACCGTCGAGCAAGGGGACGAGCGCGCGGCCTTTGTCGGTAAGCCGGTACCGAGGCGCTTGGCCGTTGGCCTGTGTCCGCACCACGACGTGCGCCGCCTCCAACCGGCGGAGTTCATCTGCGAGCACCTTCGCCGTCGGGGGCTTCGCGTGTGCCCCTTGAGCGGCGTGCCGCAGCGGACCGAACCGAGCCGGTCCGTGGGCGAGCCGTCCGATCACGCCCGCTGACCATTTGCCGCCCACCG
>JBCCPW010000369.1:0-4271 GCA_039024735.1 Bacteroidota bacterium | reverse complement strand
TGTGCCGAGCAGGCCGTAGTCGCTGGCGTAGGCGAGGATAGCCTGATGGATCAGCGGGTCCTCCGGCAGGTCCCCGTTGGCGCGGAGCCAGACCTTCAGTTCCGCCTCGGTGGTCTCTGGCGCGAAGGGGTCGATGGGGTCCACTGGCCGGTACTCCACGGCGCGCTCGCTGGTGAGGCTTGCGCGAAAGCGCTCGGGGATCTGATCCGCCACACGTCGTGCGAGTTCGTCCTCGGAGACCACCGAGGCGGGATCGGGTGCCGACGGCATCGGGGCGGCGTGGTCCAGGCCGTCCTCGTCTTTGTGGAACGACAGCGCCGCGTTGAAGATGGGGCGTCCGTGCTGGATCGCCGTCACGCGTCGCGTGGTGAAGGAGCCGCCATCGCGGAGAGCCTCCACCTGATAGACGATAGGCGCGCTCGCGTCTCCGGCGAGGATGAAGTAGGCGTGCAGCGAGTGGCAGCGCCGATCGGGCTCCACGGTTCGTCCCGCCGCGATGACAGCCTGCGCGAGCACTTGCCCACCGAAGACACGTTTCGCGCCGTACGACTGGCTCTTGCCTCGAAAGAGGGTCTGTTCCAGGGGTTCGAGGTCGAGGAGGTCAACGAGGGCGTCGAGAGCAGCCATGGGAGAAGCAGGAGAGAGGGGGGAGTAAACTGCACGATCTCTTCAACCGTGCGGGGTATGTGGGGGATCGGTGTGGACGCTCTATATTCGCGCTGCTCGTCGCTCGAGCACGCGCCATCCTGGCGCTCCGGGTCTCTCACCCCGATCCGGACCCCCAACACCCGATTTGCCCACAGGGCACACAAACATGAAGAAGATCAGCCTGTTTGCTCTCGCCTTTGCCGTCGTCGGTCTTTCTGCTTGCGCCGAGGAGGCCGCTGACCCGGCCGTCGAGGAGACCGCCACCGACGCTGAGGTCGTGACCCCGGTCGAGCCCGCTGAGGAGATGATGGACGACGCCGAGGGCGCCATGGAGGACGCCGCAGCGGAGGGCGAGGAGATGATGGACGACGCGGAGGCCGCCGCCGAGGAGGTGGAGGCCGAGGGCGAGGAGATGATGGAGGGCGAGGAGTAATCCTCCCCCGTCCCACGCGTCTCCCGACGCATCGCGCCCGGTCGCCTCGTGCGGCCGGGCGTTTTCGTTGGTGTCCGTGGGGCCGCCTCGGTGCCGTGGGGCACACTCCGCCTCGGTACCGAGGCGGGATCAGCGGACGGCGGTGGGGCCGGGGTGAGCGTGCGGCTCCGCACCGGGGTGCGCTGCGGGGGTGCCTGCATCGGACGGCTGGCCGTTGAGGCTTGCGGCGCCGTCCTCCTCGGGGTGCATCATCCCGGCCGACCGCGAGGCGCGGGGGTCCTGCGCTTCGTTGAGCGTGCGGTCCAGGTTGTAGGCCGCGGAGATCAGCCCGAGGTGGCTGAACGCCTGCGGGAAGTTGCCGAGCGCCTGCCCGCGTAGGCCCGTCATCTCGGCGAAGAGACCGAGGTGGTTCGAGTAGTTGAGCATCTTCTCGAACATGACGTGGGCCTTTTCCAGGTACGGCGGGTCGATCCGGCCTGCTCTCGCGAGGGCCTCCACGAGCCAGAACGAGCACAGGTTGAAGGCGCCCTCCTCGCCGCCGACGCCGTCCTCCACCTCACCGACGTTGTACCGCCACACGAGGCAGTCACTAGTCAGACCGCCCTCCTCGGGAGCCTTGAGCGTCTCCTCCAGCGTGGAGATCATGCGCGGGTCGTTGGGGCCGGTGAAGAAGACGAGCGGCATCAGGAGGTTGCTCGCGTCCAGGGCGGTCCCGCCGAAGGTCTGCACGAAGGCGCCGCGCTCGTGGTTGTAGCCCGCCTCCATGATGGCGCGGTAGATCCGGTCCCGCGTCTTCATCCAGCGCTTGCGTGGGGCGGGCAGCGAGCGCTTGTCCGCGAGGCGGAGCGCCCGGTCCAGCGCGACCCAGCACATCAGCTTGGAGTAGACGAAGTGCTCGCGCATCCCGCGCACCTCCCAGATGCCCTCGTCCGGTCGCTCCCAGTTGGCACACACCCAGTCGGCGTAGCGCGCGAGGTCCGTCCAGAAGTCGTACGAGATGGGTGTGCCGTACTTGTCGTAGAGGTAGACGGCGTCTAAGAGCTCGCCGTAGATGTCGAGCTGGAGCTGATCGTGAGCGCCGTTGCCGATGCGCACGGGCCGCGAGTCTCGGTATCCCGAGAGGTGATCCAGGGTGGTCTCGGTGAGCCTGCGCCGCCCGTCGATGCCGTAGACGATCTGGAGGGGGCCATTGGGGGCATCGGCCATGCCCGCCTCGCAGCGCTCGCGGAGCCACTGGATGAACGAGCGGACCTCGGCGGTGAAGCCGATCCGCAGGAGGCCGTAGAGCGTGAAGGCGGCATCGCGAATCCAGGAGTAGCGGTAGTCCCAGTTGCGGTGCCCGCCGATGTGCTCGGGCAGGCTGGTGGTGGGGGCGGCCACGATGGCGCCACTCGGCTCGAAGGTGAGCATCTTGAGTACGAGCGCGCTCCGGCGGACGGGCTCGCGCCAGCGACCGGTGTACGAGCACGTCCGCAGCCAGCGCCGCCAGAAGTCCGTCGTGCCCCGGAAGAGAGCGTACTCGGCCTCGCGTGAGAGGGGATGGCCGAGGCGCTCGCCGGGCTCCATCAGGCGCACCTCGAACGTGGCGCGGTCGCCGCGGACCATCTCCAGATCGCGCACGGCTGCCGGACCCATCGCGCCGTCCACGAGAGAGAGCGTCCGCTTGGTGGAGAGCGCGAGGCGGACCGGGCCCGCCTCGGTGGTGGACTCGAAGACCACCCCCTCACCGTCGCAGACCTCGGCGGTGTGGCGCGCGCGCGCGTAGTCGAACGCGGGTTCGCAGCGGACGCTCACGTTCACCTTGCCGCGCAGCACCCGGACGTGCCGGATGAGCCGGTGGTAGCCGCCCTCCGGCCCCTCCATCCCGACGGGCATGTAGTCCACAACCTCGGCAGCGCCCTCGTCGCCCGTGAACCGGGTCATGAGGACGTTCGTGTCGGGGAGGTAGACCTGCCACGTCGCGGCGCCCCCGTTGACGGTGATGCGGAAGGCGCCCGCTTTCTCGGGGTCGAGCACGGCGCCGAACACGCTGGGGCTGTCGAAGTGGGGCAGGCAGAGCCAGTCCACGGAGCCGTTCTTGCCGACGAGCGCCGCCGTCCGCATGTTGCCGACGAGGCCGTAGTCTTCGATGGGGAGGGTGTCGGGCACGGGCCGAGAATAGAGTGAGCGGTCGTGAACCGTCGCGCGGCGCGGAGGATTCCGCCTCGGTGGAGCGGTCGGTGTCCCGCATCACGCCACCGAGGCGAGGTATAAGGTGCGGGGACTCGACGTGTCATACCGTTTCATGGCTCTGATGTCTGCATGCCGTTCGGTCTCCGTGTGTGGCGGAGACCACAGACCACGGACGACAGACCACCCGATGCCCGTGGTCCGTCGTCCTTTGGGGCACATCCCGACATCAGGGTATAGAATCCGTATCACTTACCGGTTCACCGAGGCGGGCGGCGTCGCGTCACGTCATCATGCGTCAACTCACGCCCGCACGAGCGGCATCGTCATGCAGCGAGGGCCACCGCGACCTCGGCTCAACTCGTTGCCTTCCAATGAGACCGCGATCTTGCCGTCGGTCGGGAGGTCTCCGTCACCGTAGAAGGTGAGGAAGTCCTCCGCGCCGACCACGTGGAACCCGTGCTCGCGCATCTTGGCGTACGTCTCGCGGTTGCGGGTGTACCCCACGACGAGGCCAGGGCGGAGCGCGAAGAGATTCGCGCCATCGGTCCACTGCTCGCGCTGCTGGCTGACGAGGTCGTTGCCGCACGGGATGAAGGTCATCGCGCGGCCCGTGAGCGTTTCGAGCGCGGCCTTCAGGTTCGCATGAACGTGCATCTCAAAGGTGCCGTCACCGTCCAGCGAGCGCAACTCGTAGACATTGTCGCGGATGCCCTCGATGATGGGCGGATAGACCACGCAGGTGCTCTCGTCCGCGAACGTGAACACGGTGTCCAGGTGCATGCAGGCGCGCCGCTTCGGGAGGTTGACGATGACCACATGCTCCACCTCGGTCGTGGCAAGGAGGGCCCGTGCCACGCTCACGCAGCCACCGAGGCTCGTCCGCTCGCTCTGCCCGATCAGCACGAGGCGGCTGGAGACCACGAGCAGGTCGCCGCCCTCGAACGAGACCTCGGCCGGAAGCTCGATCAAGTTCTCGCGCGAGGCCGCGAAGCGCGGGTGGTGGCGCAGGACGGTCCGA
>JBCCPW010000368.1:0-4304 GCA_039024735.1 Bacteroidota bacterium | reverse complement strand
CGGATCATGCGAGCGCGATGGCGTCGGCGCCGGTCGTCTCGCGGACGACGAGGCGGGGGGCGAACACGGTGTGGGACGGCTCGGCGTCGGGGTCGCGCATCCGGCGAAGCAGCAACTCGGTCGCCAGCTTGCCCATCTCCACCATCGGCTGGCGGAAGGTGGTCAGCCCCACGAATGCGCTCGGCGCGATGTCATCGAACCCGACGAGATCGAGGTCGCCGGGGATGGACAGCCCGGCCTCGCGCGCGGCGCGAAGGGTGCCGAGCGCCATCACGTCGGCGGCGGCGAAGACGGCGGTGGGACGGTCCGCCTCGGGCAGGTCGAGGAGTTGCTTCATCGCGCGGTAGCCCGCGAGACGGGTGTAGCCGTCCATCTCCTCGTCCCACTCGGCGTGGACGATGTGCCGCGGATCGAACGTGCGACCGGCTTCTTGCATGGCCTCGTCCGCCCCACGGAGACGGTCCTGCGCCGGAACGGACTGCACCATCGGGAGGATGAGGCCGATCCGCTCGTGGCCGCGCTCCAGCAGGTGCCGCACGGCCTCCGCCCCACCGCGCACGTTGTCGATGCAGACCGAGTCGAAGTCTTCGTGGAAGGAGTCCACGAGCACAATGGGCCGCCGGCTGTTGGCGAGGCGTCGCGCCCGGCTCGGCGTGATGGGCGTGGAGGCGAGGAGCATCCCGTCCGAGCGACCGCGCTGAAGAGCGCGGGCGAGCTGTCCGTCCACGCGGTCCAGCGTGCGAGCGGCGTAGACGAGAAGGTCGTAGTCGCTCTCGTCTAGACGGTCCTGCATGCCGCGAAGGACCTCCATGAAGAAGAACGAGGTCATCATCGGCACCACCGCCGAGACGATCTGGGTGTTCTTCCGCGCGAGGCTCTGGGCGCTCGCGTGCGGCTCGTACCCCAACTCGTCCGCCACGCGGAACACGCGCTGCCGCGTCTCGGAGGAGACGCGCGGGTGCTCGTTGAACACGCGCGAGACGGTCGCGATGGACACACGCGCGCGTTTGGCGATGTCGTAGATGGTGATGCTCAAAGGGGCCGCCGGGGGCGTCGCTGTGGAAGCGCTTTGTGAAAGCGCTTACAAGGTGGCCCATGATAGGGGCGTGTGACCCTATCGTCAAGCCAAGCCGTAGGGGTTTTCCTGATGGGCCACCCCCACCCGCCCGGCTCGGCACCGAGGCGGCGGGGGTCGAGGACCGGGACACCACCCGACCGGATGTGCCTTTGCATGCCCAGCGTGACGCGCGAAAGCCGCGATGCACGCTGGAATCGCCCGCCTCGGGACCGAGGCGGAGCATCCTGTCGGGGGGCAGAGCTTGCCGCGGCTCAGGAACCGGTTTCGAGCCACACGCCCCCCATCCCTCACCCGCTCTTCGCGCCCCGGGACCCCGCCCGAGAGTTGATTCCGGCCCTCTCAGGACTCAACCCCGACCCGACATGGAGCGCACTCTCGCCATCATCAAGCCCGACGCTGTCACCGCAGGCCACGCGGGCAAGATCCTCGATCGCATCCTCGCCGAAGGCTTCGCCGTCCGTGCGATGAAGCTCGTTCGTCTCACCCCGGCGCAGGCCGAAGGCTTCTACGCCGTCCACGCCGAGCGCCCGTTCTTCGGCGAGTTGACCGCGTTCATGTCCAGCGCGCCCTGCATCCCGCTCGTGCTGGAGCGCGAGAACGCCGTCGCGCACTGGCGCGAGGTGATCGGCGCGACCAACCCGGCCGAGGCGGCCGAGGGCACCATCCGGAAGCAGTTCGCGACCAGCATGGGCGAGAACGCCGTCCACGGCTCCGACTCCGTCGCCAACGGCATCAAGGAAGGCCGCTACTTCTTCGCCGAGAGCGAGATCGTCCAGAACGGCGCCGACGTGATCGACGCGTAGCGGCGCGGTCTCACCCGCCTCGGTTCGTCTGTGGACCACCGAGGCGGGCGCCCTCGTGCTCGTTCCCGAAGGCTACTTCGCGAGGCGGAAGCCGTCGGGCGTGCGGAGCAGATCCGCGCCGAGCGTGAGCGCGAGAGGCCGGAGGGCCATCTCCGCCCCATCGTCCAAGTGGAAGGTGCCGGAGACGGGCTCACCCGCGAGGGCAGCATCCACGTCCACGCGCAGGCCCGTCGCCTGCCCGATGCGGCGGGCCACCTCGGCGGCGCTCAACTCGCGGGCGAAGAGCGTGCCCGTCCACTCCAGATCCGCCGCCACGTCCGTGGCGCGAGGCGTGGAGGGCGCATCGAAGCGCACCACCTCGGTGGACTGGCCGGGCTCCAGCGTGACGGCTTGCTCGTCCAGCTCGCGCGGGGCGACCTGAACGCGGCCGCTGGCGAGCGTGACGCGCGTGGCGTCCTCGTCCTGCACCTCGGTGATCTCGACCGAGAACGTCGTGCCGAGAACGGTCACGTCCGCGTTCGGCGTCTCGACGTGGAACGGCGCGCTGGGGTCTCGCACGATGTCGAACAGCGCGGTCCCGGTCATCAGACGGGCCTGACGCGGGTCCTCGTCGGAGCCCTCGCGCGGGATCATGAGGATGGCGCCGGGCGCGAGTTCCACCTCGGAGCCGTCTGCGAGAGCGACGAGCGTCTGCTCCCCCGCAACCACCCGCTGGAACCCTGCATCGCGCAGATACAGGAACGTGGTGAGCGCGCCGAAGGCGACCACGGCGAACGTGGCCACGGCTCGCCACGCCCAGCGCGAGGGCCGGGCTCGGGCTGGGCGCGCATCCGAAAGGACGGCGGGACGGCTCTCCGCGTGCGTGCGGCGGCGCGGTGCCCGGCGCTCGGCGTTCTCCGCCTCGGTAGGGTCGCCGAGGTGGGCATGCTCGGCCCACGCCGCGTCGAAGGCATCGCGGTCGGCGCGGATGCGCGCGACGGCCGTCACGAGTCCGGGGTGCTTCGAGAGGACACCGTCGAGATCGGCGGCACCGAGGCGGGCCTTCTCCGCCTCGGTGAGCGCATCGGGGCGGTCGGCGAGGGCGTGGAGGACGAGGAGGGTGCGGTCCGGGAGATCGCGCGAGAGGCCGGCGCGGACGCCCGCTCGGAGGCTGCGCCAGCGCACGGCGGCCTCGGCGAGTGCCGGGTCGGCGCCGAGGGCCTCGCGAAGCGCAGCGCGCTCGTCGGGCGAGAGATCGTCGGAAAGGGCGAGGAGGTCGGTCGCGTCGCGCATGGGAGTCAGCCCAGGGTGGGCAGGCTGAGGAGGACGAGGATCGTCGCGAGGACGGCGCGGAGGCGCTCGAAGGCGCGCTTCACCTGCATCTTGACGGCCGCCTCGGTGGTGTCCAGCGTCTCGGCGATCTCGGCGTAGGGGTAGCCGAGTTCGCGGAGTTCGAGGATCTGGCGGGCGTGATCGGTGAGGGCGCGCATGGCGCGGTCGAGGTCGAGGCGGTCGGCGCCGTCGTCGGGTCCGACGGCGCCGGGCGTGGGCAGATCGGGGTCGAAGAGCGCCTCGCGAAGCTGCCCGCGTCCGCGGTAGAAGTCTTGGAGTTCGAACAGGGCCGCTTTGAGCGCGAAGGCTTTGAGCCGAGCCGGGTTCTCCAGGGCGTCGAGGCCGCGGTGCACGCGGATCAGCGCGTTCTGGACGAGGTCGTCGGCGTCGGGCGTTCGGCCGATGCGCGCGAAGAAGAAGGAGCGCAGGACGGGCTCGATGGCGCCGAACAGCGCCTCGCGTGCGTCCTGGTCTCCAGACTGCGCTCGGGCAACGGCCTGCGGGTCGAGTGGGTGCATGGAACGTCTCCTGGTCGGGATCTCCCCGGAGGCGGCCCGCCGGATATCGCCGGGCTCTGGATGTGCCGCGCCTCGGACCTGCAAGGTCACAGGACGCGCGCGACGAGCAATCTAGCGGCGCCTGGGAACGCAGACGCTCCCACGGGCGAACCTGCATCCCTCTTCCGCCTCGGTACCGAGGCGGGAGAGCCGGGCGAGTTGTGCTCCAAACGCTACCGCCCGATCTTGCTCGCATGGACGCACTCGTTCGGACTCACCGCGACGCCATCCTCCGTATCGCGGAGGCACACGGGATCCGCACGATCCGCGTCTTCGGCTCACGCGGACGGGGGAAGGCCACACCCGGCAGCGACCTCGACCTCCTCGTGGAGCCGGGCAGCCCGCTGCCGTTCTTCTTCCCGGGTGGCCTCGTGGCCGATCTGGAAGACCTTCTCGGCTGCCGGGTGGACGTGGTCACGCCCGACGGTCTCTATCCCGGCATCCGCGAGTCGGTGATGCGCGAGGCACGTGCGCTGTGAGCGACCGGCTCTACCTCGACCATATCCTCAACCGGATTGAGCGAATCGAACGCTACGTCGAGAACGACCGAGACCT
>JBCCPW010000367.1:0-4332 GCA_039024735.1 Bacteroidota bacterium | reverse complement strand
GAGCCAGGGCATAGAGCGGAAGGACCAGGATGTAAAACGGAGCGTCGAAGGTGAACCCTCGGGGGAGAGACCACGCGAGGGCCGCTGCAGCCAGGGCCATCCAGCCCAGAGTGCCATCGAGCACGAGGGGAGCGATGGCGCGGGACACGCGCGCCACGGCCGCCATTCCCGCTCGGGCGACGATCCCTGCACGGATGCCCATCGCGAGGAGAACAGACGCCGCCCGCCCGATGACACTGTGGCCGTCGGAGGTGAGATGCTTCTCGACGAAGCGGAGCATCGCGCCGTAGAACAGGCGCACGTAGCGGAGGTCGCCTTTCTTCGTGCTCTCGCCTTTGTAGTGGACGATCTGAGTCGCCGGGGTGTACCGGATGGCCCATCCCGCCTGCTGGATCCGGTAGCACCAGTCCAGGTCCTCGCCGTACATGAAGAAGGCCTCGTCGAGAAGCCCGGCGGCCGTTCGGGTGTGGTGGGGCGCAACCGCCTCGGTGGCATCCGTTTCCGACGTCTCGTCCAGGATCGCCTCGCGGCGGACCATCATGCACGAGCCCGAGAGCGCGTCCACCTCGCACACCTCGTCCTGGGGGAGGTAGGTCAGGTTGTAGCGCCCGACGGTCGGGCTGTGGGGGAAGAGCCGGGAGAGCCCTGTTAACCGGTAGAACGCGACGGCGGGTGTCGGGAACGCGCGACGGCTCTCCGGCGCGAAGGTGCCGTCTGGGTTAAGGATGCGGCATCCGGCAGCGCCCGTGTCCGGGTGGGCGTCCATGAACGCCACCAGCTCGCGGAGGGTGTCCTCCTGGAGGATCGTGTCCGGGTTGAGCACCAGCGCGTAGCGGCCGTTCATCTGCCGGAGCGCCTGGTTGTTGGCCGTCGCGAACCCGACGTTCTCCTCGTTGAGCACGTAGTGAACGTCCGGGAACCGCTGGCGGACCATCTCGGCGGTTCCATCGGCCGAATCGTTGTCTACCACCCACGTCTCGACGGTGAGCCCGGCGCTGGCCCGTTCCACAGACTCCAGGGCTTGCTCCAAAAACTCCCGCACGTTGTACGTCACGATGACGACCGAGACGTCAACGGCGCCGACGGTCGTCGGGCGGGGAGGGGAGAGCGCGACGGGCATCGTCAGAAGTATACGCCGGGCGGGAGGTGCTCCGGCCGCCTCGGTGAAGCGATCGGGCCGCCAGGGAGCCTACCGAGAGACGGGCTGGGCCGAGGCGGGCTGGACCGAGGCGGGTGCTCTGTGTCGTCGGGAGATTCGGCCGAACCGGCTCCGGGTGCCGTGGACGGCAGGCGGACGGGTAGCTTGCGCGTCGCCCCTCCGCATCCTGTGCCCACGTCTCCTCTACGCCGCGAGATCGCTCGCACGTTTGCCCTCGCCGTGCCCATCGTCGGGGCGCAGCTGGCGCAAATGTCGATGTCATTCGTGGACGTGGTGATGGTGGGTCGGCTGGGGACGGGCGCCTTGGCCGCCGCCGTCCTCGGGAGCACGACCTTCTTCACCCTCGCGCTCGTCTGCATCGGGGTCATCCTGGCCGTCAACCCGACCGTCTCGCAGGCCATGGGAGCAGGCGACGAGGCCGAGGCGGCCCGGGCCACCCGGCAAGGACTCTGGCTCGCGTTGATCCTGGGCGTCCCGCTGACCATCGCGCTCGGATGGTCCGAGGAGGGGCTTCGATTGGCAGGGCAGGCGCCGGAGACCGCCGCGCTGGCGGGAGAATACCTCCGCGCGATCCGGTGGGGTCTCGTGCCCAACCTGGTGTTTGCGGCGCTGCGTGGGTTTTACGAGGGAACCGGACGCGCCCGTCCGGTGCTCGGTGCCACCCTCGTCGGGGTCGTGGTGAACGTCGCGATGAACGACCTGTTGATGTACGGACGGTGGGGGATTCCCGCGCTCGGCCTCGAAGGAACCGGATGGAGCAGCGCCATCGTGCTGACGGTGATGGCCGTGGCCCTGGCGCTCGGAATGCGGTTGTCTCCGGCCCTCCGTCGGTTTGGCGTGCTCACCGGCCTGCGCCGGCCCGATCCTGCGATGCTCGTGGAACTCGTCCGCCTCGGTGCGCCCATCGGCGCGACGCTCGGTCTGGAGGCGGGCTTGTTTACCGTCGGGACGTTGCTCGTGGGACTGTTCGGTGAAACGGCCCTGGCGGCGCACCAGATCGCGCTGAACGCCGCCTCGTTCACCTTCATGGTACCGCTGGGCATCGGGATGGCGAGCACGGTCCGGGTGGGGCACGAGGTCGGCGCGGGCAATACCGAGGGGGCCCGTCTGGCGGGCCTCGTGGCCGTCGCGATGGGAACCGCCTTCATGATTGGCGCCGCGCTGTTCCTCTGGCTTCGTCCCGAGTGGATCATCGCGATCTACGCCGGGAGCACTCCCGATCCCGCCATGGCCGATCTCGCGGCGACCCTCCTCGGTATCGCAGCGGTGTTCCAGATCGTGGATGGGCTCCAAGCCACGGCGGGCGGCGCGCTGCGGGGGCTGAAGGACACGCGTATCCCGATGCTCATCGGAGCCGTCGCCTACTGGGGGGTGGGGATGGGCACGGGCGCGACGCTGGCGTTCGGTCTCGGGTGGGGCAGCCGGGGGCTGTGGTGGGGACTCACGGCCGGACTCGCGACGGCAGCGGTTCTGCTGACGTGGCGGTTCGCGCGCCTGTCCAGGCGGCGTGGCCGCGATGAACTGCACGTGGGAGCATGACCGGGTTCCGGATGCGCTGTGGACCGACCGAGGCGGGTCGGATGTCGGTTCCTCGGTCGAACCGAGGCGGTCGGTCTCAGGTGCTTTACGGCGTTCCGCCAGGGTGAGTTAACGGTGTAAAGCACCCGGAGGCTCTCCGGGGCTTTCCCGAACTGGGGTAAACCTCCGTAGACCGCAAAATGTGGCTTCATGCGCGAAGCGGGCCGATTCGACCTATCTTCCATCCGCCCTCCAAAGGGGGCGGTCTACTTTCGTCCGGCCCGCCTCTCCCCCTCTTCACCACGGGCCTCCCGAGGCATGCAGCTGTTCCCCCGCAAGGCCAACGCCCTGCCCGCCCTTTCGCTCTTTGGCGCGCTCGGCGGTGGTCTCCTGGTCGTCGCGTTCGTCTGGTACTATTTCTCGCCGGAGTTCTACGAGGTCGGCTATCAGCCAGAGCAGCCTGTTCCCTTCAGCCACGCCTTCCACGCTGGGCAACTTGGCATGGACTGCCGGTACTGCCACAACCACGTGGAGCAGAGCCCGCACGCCAACATCCCCAGCACGCAGACGTGCATGAACTGCCACTCGCAGATTCAGACCCAGAGCGTCGCGCTGCTCCCGGTCCGCGAAAGCTGGGCGACGGGGGAGCCCATCGAGTGGGTTCAGGTGCATCACCTCGCGGACTATGCCCACTTCTCGCACGCGGTCCACGTCAACGTGGGCGTGGGATGCGAGACCTGTCACGGACGCATCGACCAGATGGAGATCGTCTGGCAGGCCGAGCCGCTTAGCATGGGCTGGTGCCTCGAATGCCACCGGCAACCCGAGGACTACCTCCGCCCGCCGGAGATGATCACCGTCATGGGCTACGACGAGGAGGCACAGGAAGACGCGACGGTCCGCCAGGAGCGCGTCGCGATGAACCTGGATCGGATTGACCAGGAGGGGATCCTCCCGCCTCAAAACTGTTCTGCCTGCCACTACTAGGTCGTCTCTCTGAGCGCCGCCGACTTTCCCTTTTCCCTAGCTGAATGATCGAGCTCGACATCCTCAGTGCGTCCGACGTTGCCACAGACGATGCGGCACGCGCTGCGAGCGGTCAGCCCCGTCAGTGGCGGAGTGCCGCGGACCGAGACCATGCTCCCGGCTACGACCAGGCGTTCCGCTCCCGCGAGTTTCTCGATGGCACCCTCGACTCCGATCCGCACCCCGACCGGCGTGATTTCCTGAAGGTCATGGGCGCGTCCATCGCGCTGGCCGGGATCACCGGCTGCCGACGCCCAGTGGAGGAGATACTACCGTACGCGCGGAAGCCCGAACGGGTGATCCCGGGCCTCGCGAGCTACTACGCCACGGCGATGCCTCTGGGCGGCGTCAGTCACGCACTGCTCGTGCGGAGCCACGAAGGGCGTCCCACCAAGGTGGAGGGCAACCCTGAGCACCCCGTCAGCAAGGGCGCGAGCGGCACGTTCCCGCAGGCCAGCATCCTCAACCTGTACGACCCGGACCGGAGCCGCAGCGTCCGCGAGCGGGTCGAGGACGAGATGCGGGAGAGCAACTGGCAGGCCTTCGTCGCCGCGATGGCCGAGCGCCGGTCATCCGCGGCCCCCCTCGTTGTCCTGGCCGAGCCCGATCCGTCGCCCACCGCAGCCCGT
>JBCCPW010000366.1:0-4352 GCA_039024735.1 Bacteroidota bacterium | reverse complement strand
CCGACGTGAAGGGTTCGGGGGTTTGGGGTGACTGGGGACTGGGGACTGGGGACTGGAAGCAACAGTCCCGGCATGGCGTCCACCAGTTCCGCCTCGGTACCGAGGCGGTTGGGCGCCTCTGCCCCTGGTCTCCCGACCGGTTCACAGACATTCCGCCGCCCGCGATGGGAGCCCGCCCCTCCCCCGCCCTATCTTGACGCCACGCTGCGCCCGTAGCTCAGCTGGATAGAGCGTCGGTTTCCGGTACCGAAGGTCTCAGGTTCGAATCCTGACGGGCGTACAACAAGAGTGGCTAAAGCCCCTGTCTCTAATACAGAACAGGGGCTTTTTTTGGACCTACTCGAAGGAAAACTGTGGAGAAGTACGATCTATTCAATCAGCCTGACGCTCAAACCAAGGCTGCCGACAAACCAACGCACGAAGGCGAGCAGGCAATCAAGGAAGCCAAGCTTGAAGCGAAACGAGCCCGGATCTTAGAGAGAGTTCGCGGAGGCAGAGACTTTTCGTCGCTTGAGGAACGTGTCGCCTACGTCTTGTCGCAGTTTGACGCGACCCCGAATTCGGATATCGCCCTACAGCTTCAATACTGGGAGGTGTTCGAGCCAGATCTGCTTGCCTCAAACGGAATGCCTTCGCAAGAAGGCTACTACCGTGCGACCAGGCTCACGCAGATCGTCAGGGCTCGTCGTGTGATTCAGAACGATTTAGGTTTATTCATCGCTACCGTCGAGGATGTAGCGATCAAAAGACGGCAGCGGGCTGAAGACTTCAGGGTAGCTCATATCCCACAAGATGTAAGCGTACCTGCCGTGTTCGTCTACGCTGACGAGAGCGGGAAGAACGAGGCAAACTTAGTCGTTGGTAGCGTATGGATGATCGCGCCAGGAGAGTTCCAGCGCTTCCAGGCTGAATGCGAAGCTTGGCGGGAAGCAAACGATGTCAGGTACGAGTTGCATTCGGCGTCTTTGGGAAAGCCGCTCCTGACGGCCTACAAGGACTTCATTTCTCGCTTCGTAATAGGTCGGGGAAGTCTGGGCTTCAAAGCCGTTTCAGTCCCGTCCGACGGCATAAGGGATTCGGCTGCTGCATTTACGCATCTGTTCCACGTTTTACTCCGCGAAGGTATCCGGCATGAGCATGAATCAGGAAGAGCCCCACTCCCAAGGCATATCTACTTCACCAAAGATGCCGAGTCGGCGGGCGCTGATCAGCTTCTCATCTTAAAGATTCAAGGGGAAATAAACCGTGACGCAACAACCTTATTTAACAATAAGCTTATATGCACTGTGGACGAGCCGGCTGACAGCTCAAAGGAGACGCTGCTACAGATTGCGGATCTGTTTACCTGGGCCGTCAATAGAAGATTGAATCATCCTGACTCGACGAATTGGAAAGGAGAATTTGCGAACTGGTTCTTGAACGAGATCGGGTTCGAGCTAGACCAAGAGACAGTTCTTGGTGACAGAGCAGTAAGATTGGGCCTACGAAGCCCTCTCCTCAGCCCCAATACCGTACCCGTCATCTCAGCACTAGAGGATCCCGATCTGAATGCATCAGAGTCCGACTCGGGAGAAACAGAACAAACGTAAGAGACACAACGAGCAAGACCTTGACCTGCTGCTCTCCTTGCGCCGGTCCGCCCCGGTAGCCTAAACGAGGGTGCCGAGGCGGACAGGGTCAGCGCCTCGCGCGAAGCTTGATCGGGCCGTTCTCCGTCGTCGCGATGAGCATCGGGCCGCCGCCGTTAAGGGTCGAGCGGAGTTGGATCGGCCGAGGGCTGGCGAGTGGCTTCTCCGCGGACCCGGCCTCCTCCGCGTAGGGGTAGTCCACGCCAGGGAGCGCAAAGTCCGAGTCGATGTAGCCGTTGCGCTCGGAGCGGAGTTGGACGTTGGCGCGAGCGGAGCGCGGAAGCAGGAGATCCACCTCGCCGTTCATCGTCAGGAACGACATCGCGGCATCGGGCATCTGGCGGAAGCTCGCCGTGATGGACCCGTTGACAGCGTTGACCTGGGTCGGGCCCGACAGGCCTCGAAGATCCACCGAGCCGTTCCGGTTCTGGACGTACACCCCGCCATCCATTCCCTCCACTCGAATCTCGCCGCCTCGTGCAACGAGAGCCTGGAAACGAGCCCGCGAGGGCACCCGAAGTACCAGGTCAACGGACTCGAAGGCGTCACCCTGTGGGCTTCGCGCGCGAATCAGGTACTGCGTGTTCGTGGACCGGACCTCCACGAAGTCCGCCACGCGAGTGACCGGCTGGGGCGAACCGCCCTCGGCGGTGTGCGTCACCTGGAGGCGGATCTCGTCTCCGTCGTAGCCGACGACCCGGATGTTGCCCCAGGTCACCTCGGCGGTGACGTCGATGTCGCCGGAGGGATCCAGGAAGCGGAGGACTTGGGTGGGCTGGGCGTGGAGCGCCGCGCTGACCGTGAGCGCGAGAAGGACGAAGAGCGTGCGAGGCAGCATCATGGACGGAAGGGGCTAGATGGACACGGTGAGGATCTCGGCCTGGGAGCGGACGAGCGGTTCGAGGTCGGGCTGGGAGAGAAGGGCACCGAGGGCCTGGCTCGCCTCGGGAGGCTGGTGGGCCTCCACGAAGCGGAGGGCCGCCATCTGGACGAGCGGCTCGGAGTCGGCGGCGAGGGCGCGGAGCACACCGAGGCGGACCCGCTCGCGGTCGCCGTAGGCCGAGAGGGCGTCCAGCGCCGCCACGCGGACGTTGACGCTGGGATCGGTGAGGAGCGTGATGAGGAGCGCGTCCACGAGGGAGCGCTCGGGCGCCTCCTCGGTCTCCATGCTGGCCGCCATCACGCCCGCGAGCCGCTCGGAGGGCGAGTCGCTTTCGAGTTGCGCGAGAACGGTGGGCTCCTCCGCCCCATCGCGAGGCTGAAGCCAGACCATGGACATCGCGCCGAGGATGAAGACGACCGCGAACGCTGCGGCCCATCGCACCCGGCGACCGATGGAGCGGACGGCGCCTCGGTCCGAGGCGGGTGGGCGGTCCCGGGCGAGGTCGCGCTTCGCCTCCTCCAGGTGCGCCGCGAAGGCCGGGCGGAGCGTCTCGGGGGCGGGCGTCGCGAGGTGATCGCGGAGCATCGCCTGCGTCTCGCGCAAGTCCTGGCGGAGGCGGCGACAGTCGGCGCACTCGTCGAAGTGAGCCCGAACGTCTGGCGGGAGGTCCGCCTCGTCGTCGAGCAGGTAGGGTTCGGCAGCGGAGCAGGTCATGCCTCGTGAGGGAGATAGACAGTTCGGAGAGCCTGGAGAGCGCGGCAGACCCGCACGCGGGCGGCGTTCACGGTGATGGTGTAGAGCGCCGCGATCTCGGCGTAGCTCGCCCCCGCGATGTGGCTCAGCACCAGCAGTTCGCGCTGGGCCGCGGGCAGACGCCCCAGTGCTGCGTCGAGCCGCCGCCGTTGCTCCTCCGCTTCCAGGTCACCGAGCGGTGAGGGATCAGCGGAGGGCAGCAGGAGGTCATCGACGGAGGGATCGTCGGGGTCTGTACCCGCCCAGTGGTCCGCGAGGCGGTTCCTCGCGATGCCGAGCAGCCACGCGCGGACCGACGCACCGGGCCGATAGCTGGCGCGATAGCGGAGGACGCGCACGAAGACATCCTGAACGAGGTCCTGACTGAGCGCCTCCCGCCGCGTGGTGTGGAGGAAGAAGCGGTAGAGCGTTGGCGAGTGGCGCTCGAACAGGAGCCCGGCGGGGTCCAGGTCGCCCTCGCGGACGCGAGTCATCAGGGCTTCGTCAGAGAGGGCGTCCGGCACGGACACGTGGGGCGGGTGAAGGGGACGTGCGCTTTCCAATACTCCGGCCGCCGAGATTCATTACAGGCCGCTCGTTCCCCCCCGCCTCGGTACCGAGGCGGGTCTACCGGAGACAACACCCGCGCGAGGCTCGCCTCCCGCCTGCACGAAGTGCGCCCGCCGCCAGTCTCTCACCCGGCGATGTAGGTCAGCGGAACGGACACGACCTCGCGCCCCGCCTGCACCACCAGCACGTACACCCCGCTCGCGAGCCCAACGCCATCCACCGTCAGCATCACCGTGTCGCCCGGCACCACCGAGCGGTCCGAGAGGCGGGCGACCTCCCGACCGAGCACGTCCACGACCGAGGCGCGGAACGGACCGGTCACCTCCGCCTCGGTACGGATCGTGGTCGTCCGACGGAAGGGATTGGGCCCGGTGACCTCCACCCGGATGCCTCCAGCCACTGGCTCCACCGGACCGAATCGCCCGGCGCAGTCTCCCGCGAGCCGCCAGCCGAGATCGGCGAGCATGGCGCAGGTCTCGGTGCCGGGCTCCGACACGCGCTCGCCTCGGTCCAGAAACGGCGTCATGAGGCCCGCGGGG
>JBCCPW010000365.1:0-4363 GCA_039024735.1 Bacteroidota bacterium | reverse complement strand
GGGGAGTCGTCGCCGCGCTGGCGGAGGTCGGACAGGCGGTTGTAGACCTCGCGCCAGAGATCGTGCGCGTGGCGGAGGAGCACGTCCGCCGTGGTGCCGATGCGCGTCTCGATGCCCGCCTCGGCGTCGCGGACGACCTGCCGGGCAAACTCGTCCTGAAACGCCGCCCGGTCGCGCAGCAGACCGATCTTCGAGAGGCGGATGGTGTCGTGGAGGAAGCGGGCGCCGCGCTTCTCCATCTCCAGTAGTTCGCGGTCCACCTCGGTGACGGCCGCCTGGACCGCCTCGTCCATCGTCGCGCCGGACTGCTCGAAGCGCTCCTGGAGGGAGGCCAGTGCAGTCGCGTCCGCCTCCAGCAAGTCGTGGCGGTCGCGGAGGCGCTCGGTCGCTCGGGAGAGCAGAGCCGAGGCGGCGTCCAGCGGCGCGGCCAGCTTGAGCGCGAGGCGCGCGTCGGCGGTGAGGGTCTCGCGCAAGAACCGCTCGAACGGGCCGAAGCGGGAGGTCTCCCAGGCTGGATGCGTGGTGGGCGTCTCCGGCTGCTCCAGCTTCGCCTCCAGCGCCTGCCTGGCAGCGACGGGGAATGTGATCGGCGCCTCGCCCATCATCCGCGCGAGGCCGTCTCGGACGTGCGTGAGGACCTGCTGCAGCGCCTCTTCGCTCGCGGCCACATCCGCCTTGTTCACCGCCACTACGAGGCGACGCCCCCACGTCTCGCGGACGTATTCCAGGAACTGCCGCTCGGACTCGGAGAGCGGCCGCTCCACGCTCGTCACGAACAGCACGAGATCCGCCCGGGGCACGAAGTCTTCGGTCAGCGCCTGGTGCTCCTGAATGATGGAGTTGGTGCCGGGCGTGTCCACGAGCGCGAGGTGCTCCAGGAACGGCGCAGGCAGGCGGCGCTCTGTCACGAACTCGCTCCGCCGATGGACCTCCTCGGTGTCGCCGTGGCGAAGGACGGTGATCTTGTCTGTCGTCGGGACGGGCCCTTCCTCCATCACGCGCCGCCCGAAGAGGGCGTTGACGAGCGTGGACTTCCCCGCGTTGAACTCGCCCGCGACCACGAGAAGGAACAGCTCACCGAGGCCGTCGGCGAGGTCCGCGAGGCGGCGGCGGGCATCCTCCGGCGCATCCGCACGCGCGAGGAGCGCACCGAGGTCGGCGAGGAGGACGCGCTCGCGTTCGAGGAGGGCGGCAGCCTCGGGGGGGAGAGCGTGAGGAGCGAGCGGCATGTGCGAGAGGAGCAGGGGCCGGGCCAGACACGCCTCGGCGCACAGAAAGTAGATCCGAAGGAGATTGCAGGCGGCCCCGGCTTCTGGAACCCGCTCTCGCGCACAGGGTTCGACCGAATCGGGCCGCCCGGACGCCCCGTCCATCGGGCCTCCTGTTGGGGGACGGTTGCCCTTCGCCCGGTGCCCCCGCTACTTTTCCCCTCGCACCTCCACACCCGACCCTCCTCTGAGGACCCCTCCATGTTGAACGTGGCACTCGTCGGCCTCCTGGCCGGATCTCTTCTCACCGGCGCGACCGGCGACGACGACAAGAAGAAAAAAGGCACCCAGGCTGACACGCAAGAGTCCGTCCTGATCGTCGACGATCTGTCCGAGGCGCAGCCTCGTGTTCAGAGCACGTTCTCGATCGGTCGGCCATCAAGCGACTCTCCGATCCGGTTCTGGGTGGAGTACGGACTCGGGAACGCCGATCAGATCCGTGACACCAACGGCGACAACGGTGGCGACCCGACGGTTGGCGGCGGATCGCTCATCGTCAACGGCGACATCAAGACACAGCGTGTCGTCGCGGGTATCGAGATCAGCCCCATCACCTTCAACAACATCAAGGTGGGCGTGGGCGCGAAGGTCTCCGGTGCTCGGAATGAGGTAGACGGCGAGTTGGCAAACGAGAGTCTCGGCGCACTCAATGAGGCGCTTGGCCTCGGGCTCACCGATGAGCTTCTCGTTGACGGCAACCTCAGCAGCGACTTCAGCATCAAGAACCTGGAGATCTTCGGATCCCTCCGTGGGCGCGTCCTCGGCGTGCACGCCGGGTACATGCTGGACCTTGGCGACTCGCAGTCGTTCACAGCACCCGTGGCCCCGCTGGGAGGTGCCAGAATCCCGCTGGACCTCCCCATCTCGGACAACCGGGACGCCATCAACTTCGGGGTTGACTTCGATGTGCCCTCCGATCAGTTCCGCTTGTTCGGAGGCATCGACTACTACTGGATCCAGGAGCCTGACTGCAGTGACGAGGGCGGCTCTGAGAGCGGCGACGAGGTCGCGCTGATGTTCCCCCAGTTCTGCAGTTCCTCCTCAAGCTCAGAGAGCAGCAGTGGCGAAAACCTCTTCGGTGAAGAGGGCGACGGCATCTGGAACTTCGTCCTCGGGGGCGGGCTCAAGTTCTCCATCTTCGAGGTGGGCGCCGCCGCGCAGATCGCAGCACGGGACCGCCAGCCGGTCGAGCGGAACACGGTAGGCACCTCGGGCACCACACCGAACGTCGGTGGATACGTCTCCACCATCGCGCCGTACGTCAACATCTCCCCGAGCAGCCTTCCGGCCTCGTTCTACATCCGCGGTGAACTGCTGGACGAGTACAACGGCTATGGCGCCTGGATCGGCGGTGCGAACAGCGTGCGGCCCGCTCTCGGCTTCACGGCAGGCCTCGCGATTGGCTTCGATTGATCGTGCCCGCCCGCCTGTCGGCAGTCAGGGGCCGCTCGGTACGTGCCGGGCGGCCCCTTCTGGTTGGGGCCGTCCTCCTCGGTGTCCTCGCGGGATGCATCGGCGGAGGCGAGCCGCTGCCCATCGCGGCTCCTCAGGCCCCCGTTGAGGCCGATGCGGAGCGCATCGCAGCCCTCGCCGAGTCTCTCACCGAGGCGGGGACCGAGGCGGAGCGCGAGGCGGTCCTGACGGCGGCCCTCCGGTCGGCAGGCGTCGCGCCGCTGGCGGATGCTCGGGTACCGGGGGGCATTGGGACGTACCGCGTAGGCAACGTGCTCGCCGGGTGGATCGTCGGGCGGCACCCGGTCCGGCGCGACTCTCTCGTGGTGATCACCGCCCCTCGAGACGGCCGCTCGGATCTCGCGCTGATCGAGGCGGCCCGGCTGCTCGTGGCTCGGAGCGTGTACACGCAGACGCCGGAGCAGTCCGTCCTGCTCGTGATCGGAGACGACCCGGCGCCCGCGCTTCGGCTGTGGAACCGCGACTTGATCTCGGGCGCTGTGCGTGTCGGCGAGGGACCGGGGGCGTTCGCGGACGTCACCGTCCAGGCCCTCCGCCTCGGTGAACCCGGTGAGTTGGCCGAGCGGCTCTTCCGCGCGACAGTCCGCAGAACCGATCCGCCAGGCTCGATCTACACGCCCCGATACGACCTCGCCGAGTAGCGTGACCCCCGCCCTCCTCACCGACACCATCTCGCCCGACGTGCGCCGCGCGGTGGACGCCGCGCTGCTGTGGGGTCTGGAGGCCGTCGCGCTGCGGACCATTGGGCGGGAACGCGTGCCGAACACGAACGAGCACCGCCTTCTTCGCGTGCTCCGCGACGCCGAGATGCCCGTCGCGTGGGTGGACCCCGGCTTGTTTCAGGGAGCCGCCGGTCATCGCGCGGGCGTGTGGAACGACGTGGAGGCGCTGCGAGACGTGGGCACCTTCTGCGCCCGCCTCGGGTGCTCCGTGGTGGCGGTCGGGTCATTGGCCGAGGCGTCTCGGGAGACCGCAGAGGTCATCGGACCGCTCCGACGCCTGGGCGACGCCGCGGCTCGCGAGGGACTGCGGGTCGGGGTACGAAACGAAGGAATGGCACCGTCCGCGATGGCTCTCGCCGCGCTCGTCCGCGAGACCGACCACCCCGCCGTGGGCGCGCTGTGGAGCCTCCGCGCCTCGCGCGAGGCAGAGGACGATCTCGCCGAGGCCGCCTCGGTGCTCACCGAGGCGGGACTCCTCGGCGTGGAGGCGGATGAGCGCATCGCCGACGACGCGGACATGCTGGAGACGCTGGCCCGAGGCGGGTTTGGCGGTCCCGTGGTCCTCGCGCTGGAGTCGCCGCAGACGGACGGTCTCGCGGTCTCGACGGCGCTCGTGCGCGGCCTCCGGCAGGCGAGGCGCGCCGCGAGAGGATGACGCCGCCCTCGGTGCTCTGGTGAATCGAATGCTCTGTCACGGAGGCGACAGGTCCGTCGTCCTCCACAGCGCCTTGTGATGCCCGAGCGTCGAATCCGCATGGCCCGCCTCGGCACCGAGGCGGGTGGGCCCGGTAGCTTTCGCGCTTCACCGGTTCCTCTGACGTGATCGACTTTTCCCGCCTCGCGGCCCGGCTGGGCGAGTTCGCAGCGTACCAGCGCGAAGAGCGCGACCGCCACGTCCAG
>JBCCPW010000364.1:0-4364 GCA_039024735.1 Bacteroidota bacterium | reverse complement strand
TCGCTCGCCTCGCTGCGGATCGCGTACGACCTCCGCGACGCGCGCCCGCTGTTCCGGTAGACCCGCCTCGGTGGTCCTCCCGACCGCTGACGACCGACCGCAGACCGCCACTGCGTCTCTTCGGCGGTTCGCTGGCGAGTGTCCGCCTCGGTGCCGAGGCGGCGCCACCGAGGCGAAGAAGCTTCGCCCGGCAAGAGACGCGGCCCTTCCAGACCTTGCCCGCTTCGGTGCGGAGGCGGCATCACTGAGGCGGAGGAGGCCACGCGGCATCTCGGAGCATCCGGCGACGGCCGGGGTCGGTACCTTCGCGCGTGCGCACATCCTCAGCCCTTCTCTTCGCGCTCAAAGCGGTCCTCGCGGCCGTGACGCTCGGACTGCTCGTCCGCTTCGTGGAGGTGGATGCGATGGGCACGGTGTTGGCTCACGCCCGGCTGGAGTTGGCGTGGGTGGCGCTGGCGCTCGTGCCAGTGAGCGTCGGCCTGGAGGTGTACCGATGGTGGCGGCTGGTGCGGCGGGTGTCGCCGGACGTGCGCTACCGCGATGCCCTCGTGGCGGTCCTCGGCGGCTACCCCCTCGGTCTCCTCACGCCCGGACGCGTCGGCGAGTACGTGGGGCGGGCGGCGCTGCTCACCGAGGTCCCTGCGGGGCACGCCGCCGCACTGACCTTCGCGGACAAGATGGCGACGCTGGCGGCCGTCCTCGTCGGAGGTCTGGTAGCGCTGGGGCACTACCTCGGGACCGTCGTGGAGCCCTCGCCGCTGTGGCCCTCCGTGGTGTTCGCCACGACGCTTGCCACGGGGGTGCTCCTCCTCGCGATTCTGTTTCCCTCGGGCGCTCGCGCAGCGCTCGGGACGGTGCTCCCGTTCGCGCCCGTCCGCCGCGCCGTTGCCTCGTTCGATGCCATTCCGCAGCACGAGGCGGCCCTGCTGCTGGCCCTCTCGTTCGTCCGCTACCTCGTGTTCTCGGGGCAGTTCGTGCTGATGGTGCTCGCCCTGGCGCCGGGCACGAGCCCGTTCGCCGCCGCAGCGGGGGTCGCGCTGGTCTACTTCGCGAAGAGCGCCGTCCACTCCATCACGCTCGGGGACCTGGGCATCCGCGAGGGCGCGGCCGTGTTTTTCCTCGGGGCGTACGGCGTACCCGAGGCGGCGGCGCTGGAAGCCTCCCTTGGCGTCTTCGCGATCAACCTGCTCCTCCCCGCGCTCGTGGGCGTGCCGTTGCTGCTGCGCATCCGGCTGCGCGCCCGGTCGGCGTCCGCCCTCGCACCGTGACGCTCGCGGTCGGCCTGGCGCTCGTCGCCCTGGGGACGCACTACGCGGCCCGCCTCGGGGCCTTCGCGATGGGCTTCGTGCGCTCCGCCCGAGAGGCAGACGCTCGTCTGCCCGATCCGGCGTTCTCGCCTCGGGTGACCGTCATCGTGGCCGCACGCGACGAGGAGGCTGTCATCGGTCAATGCGTGGACGCCATCCTCGCATGCGACTATCCGCCCGACCGCTTCGAGGTCATCGTCGCGGATGACGACTCTGCCGACGCGACCGCCGAGGCGGTTCGGGGTCGGATTCGCGCCCTCGCGCCGGAGGTCCCCGCGATGGCAGGCGAGGCGCCGCCCGAGACTCCCTCGCGCCTCCGCCTCGTCCACGTCCCGCACGATCCCGAGCGCCTTCGCGCCCACAAAAAGCGCGCGATCGAGCACGCGGCGGCCGACGCGCGTGGCGAGATCGTCCTCACGACCGACGCGGACTGCGTGGTCCCCCGAGCGTGGATCCGCTCGATGGTGGGCGCCTTCGAGGACCCGGGTGTCGTTTTCGCGAGCGGGCCGGTCCGCTACCGCGTGCACCGAGGCACCTTCGCGCGGTTCCAGGCGCTGGATTTCCTCGGCCTGATGGCGTGCGGTGGCGGCGGCATCCGCATCGGGCAGCCCAACCTCGCCAACGGCGCGAGCGTGGCGTGGCGGCGCGACGTTTTCCACCGCCTCGGTGGCTTCTCCGGCATCGACGACGTGACGAGCGGCGACGACGAGCTGCTGATGCAGAAGATCGCGTACCAGGGCGAGGCGTTCGGTCTCGGGACCGAGGCGGTCCGCTTCGTCAACCGTCCCGAGGCGACCGTCGTCACCGAGCCAGTGCCGTCGTTCGGGGCATTTTTGCACCAGCGGAAGCGGTGGGCCTCCAAGGGGACGCACTACCGGCCGCAGCTTCAGGCCATGCTCGTCGGGCTGTGGGGCTTCCTGCTGCTCACGCTCGGCGCGGCGCTCGCGCTGCCGTTCGCTCCCGGCCTCGCGCCGTGGGTGCTGGCCGCCCTCGGGTTCAAGGCCCTCGGCGATCTCGCGGTGCTCGTCCCCGCGACGGGCCGCTTCGGGCAGCGGCGCCTGCTCGGGATCTACCCGGTGTGGACCTTCGCGCACACGGTCCACACGGTGTTCGTGGGGCTGATGGGGCCCCTCCGCCGGGGGTTCGAGTGGAAGGGCCGCGCGCTGGACCGGTAGCTGGGCTCTCCGCCTCGGTGCACTGTGGAGGTCCCCGTCTCGGCACCGAGGCGGAACCGCTCGGCTGTGCCTACTCGACCTTCGTCACCCGCCGCGCGAGCGTGCCCGCCTCGGTCCTGAGGCGGACGAGGTAGACCCCGGGCGCAAGGCCCGGCACGTCCAGCGAGACCGCGTGCGGCCCCTCCGCACGGTCCCCTTCGGCGAGACGCGCCACCTCCCGACCCAGAGCGTCGAACAGTCGCAGATCGACGCCACCCCGCGAGGGCAGGACGAACTGAATCGACGTGGGCGTGCGGAATGGATTGGGGAACGGAGTCGCGAGAGACAATCGGTTCGGCGCTGGCACGGGCTCGGCGTCGACCGCCACGCTGTTGAACGCGCCCGGCGTCCCGCCTCGGACGGACGAGGCGCGCCAACTCGACGCGTCTGCGTTGTCGAGGTCGGAACTGAAGAGTTCCAGCGTGGCGCCGTCGCCATCGGGGGCCGTCGGCCAGGGAGCCTCGTCGTCGTACGCGACCGAATCGCGGAGAGCGCCCGAGGCATCGAAGAGGCGCACCTGATCGCCACCCCCACTCAAGCCGAAGTCCCACCCGCCGAGGCACGGCGCTGCGCTCGGGTGGATCTGCGCGAACGCGTCAGGGTCGCGGCAGAGCACGAGGTAGCCGCCCGGCGCGAGGCTCGTTCCGGCCGGAAGCTCGGCCTGATCGTCGTCGTCCTCGTCTGAGAGCACCCACCCGGAGAGGTCCACGGTGGCCTCGCCTGTGTTGAGCAGTTCCACCCAGTCCTCAGAGTCGGCGTCGTCCGGCGGGTTGTACTGGATCTCGTTCACAACGACGCTGGCACCGCCCGGCGCTGCTGCCTCGAACCGAGCCTCTAGTTCGGACACGGCGCCCGGATCCACCCGCCTCAGGCGCGACGTGGATCCGTCCGACCAGCACACGAACCGCATCCCGACGGCCGGGATCGCCTCGACCTCCACTCGGAGGCCGGAGAAATACGTCCCTGTCCAATCCCCGTTTACCGCACCAAGCGTACCGAGGCGGACGTACCCGGCTCCCCGCGTTCGGATCGTCAATGGCATCGGCGCCCCGAGTCCAAGCCCGTCGCGCAGATGCTCCCGAACGGACGCCGGGCGGCGCCTCCCGAAATCACGCAGGGTCTCGATCTGGTCCTCCCAGTCGGGCGCCGAGGGGGGCCATCTCGCGCGGTGCCTCGGGAACTCCGGCGCGATGACGCCCGCGAGACGATTCACCGTCGCCACGACCGAGTCTGGCCGGAACGGACCGTTCAGCAGATCCGCGAACCGGCTCGCGAATCGGTCCCGGAACGTCTCAGCGGAGAGCAGGCGGCGCAGGAGGAGCGTCGAACGGGGCAGGTTGGTCTGCGTCTGACCGTTCGGGTCCGTCGCGAAAGCCAAGGTGTTCATCTCGGCGTCCTCGGGGCCGAAGTAGCCGAAGCCCGTGTCGGTGTCGAAGAGCGCCCATCGCCACCGCGCCCCAGGCGTCCCCGGCCTCCATACCTTCACGTTGTTGCCGGGCCAGTCGCGGTTGTTGAAATAGAGCTGCGCCGCGTGATAGTCGATGTAGCTGCCGAGGTCGACCGCCTCGGCGACGACCGCAAGATCCGCCTCGGTGAGCGGATCGCGTGCCTCCACGAAAGTCAGCAGGTCCAGGAACGGTTGGAGATCGCCTTGGATGACCTCAGGGGTCTCGTGCCCCCACAGGATCTGAAACAGGTCGATGGCGTCAGGATCCACGCCGTGACGCATCGCGAGGTAGTGCTCATTGGTCCGCTCTCGCAAGTTGAGGAGTCCCCAGTACGCCCCGTTGAGATAGGCTGCCATCGGGCGATAGCTCTGCACGTCCACGTCGAGACCCGAGAC
>JBCCPW010000363.1:0-4381 GCA_039024735.1 Bacteroidota bacterium | reverse complement strand
GGCGCACCACGTGCTCTCGGTCGCGCGCGACGTGCAAGACCGCCGGGCCTACGAGGACGAGTTGATCACGGCGCGGCGTCAGGCAGAGGAAGCCGCCCGGCTCAAGAGCGCCTTCCTCGCCAACATGAGCCACGAGATCCGCACCCCGTTGACCGCCGTCATCGGCTACGCCGAGATCCTGCGCGACGAGGTGGCGCGGGAGCACCGGGAACTGGCGACCATCATCGAGCGAGGCGGCACGCGCCTCCTGGACACGCTCAACTCCGTCCTCGACCTCGCCCGCCTCGACTCCGGCACCGAGGCGCTCCATCCCCGGCCTCTCGATGCATCTGACCGGGTGCACCAATCCGTCGCGCTGCTGCGTCCGCTCGCCGAATCCAAGCGCCTCATCCTCGACGACACGGGGGTCGCCGCAACCGCCTCGGTGCTCCTCGACGCGAGCGCGTTGGACCGCGTGACGACCAACCTCGTCAGCAACGCCATCAAGTTCACCGAGGCGGGCACGGTGTCCGTCTCGCTGCGCGCGGACGGACCCGAGATCGTGCTTCAGGTCGCGGACACGGGCATCGGGATCGACGCGGCCTTCCTCCCGGAGCTGTTCAGCGAGTTCCGGCAGGAGTCCGAAGGCGACGCGCGGCGGCACGAGGGCTCGGGCCTCGGCCTCGCCATCACGCAGCGGCTGGTCTCGCTGATGGGCGGGACGATCTCGGTGGACAGCGCGAAGGGCGAAGGCACCGTGTTCACGGTCACGCTACCCCGGATCGCGCCGGGCGCCGCCGCGCACGAGGGCGTGGCGTTCCCCACCGAGGCGGTGCTCGACCCGGCGTCCCGTCAGGTGTAACGGCCCGCCTCGGTGCGTCACCGAGGCGGACGGGGTCAGGCCGCGTCGTCGTCGGGCGCGACGGGCTCTTCATCGGTAGCGGCGCCGTCGCCCATTGGATCGGGGAGCACCGAGGCGGACCCCGACGAGGCATTCGTCGGCTCGCCCTCGGCGGTGACGCCGGGCACCTCGTGCGGATTAAACGAGGGGTACGGGCGCGGCCCGAGCACGGCCTTGAGGTCGTTCTCGTTGAGCACCTCCTTCTCTAGGAGCGCTTGCGCGAGGTCTTCGAGCTTGTCGGCCCGCTCTTCGAGAAGCGTGCGCGTCTGCGCCCGCACGTCGTCAATGAGCTTCTTGACCTCGATGTCGATGCGGCGCGCGAGGTCGTCCGAGTAGGGCTTGTCGAAGACCGGCTGGTCTTTCTGCTTCGTAAGGTTGAACGAGACGTAGCCGATCTCCTCGCTCATGCCGTAGTCCGCGATCATCGCGTAGGCGAGCGCCGTGATCCGCTCCAGGTCGTTCTGGGCGCCAGTCGAGATGCGGCCGAAGATGATCTCCTCCGCCACGCGACCGCCCATCGTCATCACCATCCGGTCGATGAGCGCCTCCTTGGTGTAGAGGTAGCGCTCCTGCGGGAGGCTCTGCGCGTAGCCGAGCGCCGCCAGCCCGCGCGGCACGATGCTCACCTTGACCACCGGGTCCGTGTACTCGCGGAACCAACCGGCCACGGCATGGCCTGCCTCGTGGTACGCCACGATCCGCTTCTCGTCCGGCGAGATGAGCTTGTTCTTTTTCTCCAGCCCGCCGATCACGCGGTCGATGGCACGCTCGAAGTCAATCAGCTCGACAGCGTCCTTGCCTTCGCGCGCAGCGAGGAGGGCCGCCTCGTTGCAGACGTTGGCGATCTCGGCTCCCGCGAAGCCGGGAGTCTGGCCCGCGAGGAGGTCCATGTCCAGTTCCGGCGCGAGGGTCAGGTTCTCGGTGTGGACCTTGAAGATGGCGGCGCGCTCGCGGCGGTCCGGCTTGTCGATGAGGACCTGCCGGTCGAAGCGACCGGGGCGGAGAAGCGCAGAGTCCAAGATGTCCGGGCGGTTGGTGGCCGCCATGATGATGACGCCCTTGTCTGTGTTGAACCCGTCCATCTCCACGAGGAGCTGGTTGAGCGTGTTCTCGCGCTCGTCGTTGCCGCCGATGATGGAGCCACGCCCGCGCGAGCGACCCACCGCGTCGATCTCGTCAATGAAGATGATGCACGGAGCCTTCTCCTTGGCCTGCTTGAAGAGGTCGCGCACGCGAGCCGCGCCCACGCCAACGAACATCTCCACGAAGTCGGAGCCGGAGAGGCTGAAAAACGGGACGCCCGCCTCGCCCGCGACGGCCTTCGCGAGGAGCGTCTTGCCCGTGCCCGGAGGCCCGACGAGCAGCACGCCCTTCGGCAGCTTGCCGCCGAGCTTCGTGAACCGCTTCGGGTCCTTGAGGAACTGGACCACCTCCTCGACCTCCTCCTTGGCCTCGTCGAGGCCCGCGACGTCGCTGAAGTTGATCTTCGCGCCCTCCGTCTGGTCGATCAGCGTGGCCTTGTTCTTCCCGATGTTGAGGACCTGCTGACCGGGGCCACCCATCCGCCGGAGGATGAAGATCCAGAACAGCGCGATGAGACCGAAGAGCACCACCCACGAGAGCAGTCCCCCGAGCCAGTTCTCGCGCTGGTCTGCCGTGTGCGTGATGGGCGTCTGATCGTTTGCCTCGCGCTGGTCGTTGACCGCGTTGACGAACTCCGTGAGGTCGTGATCGACGGGCTTGGTGGTGGAGAAGCGCCGGAGCGCCTCACCATCCGGGCGGTTGCCGAACGTGGTGCGCGGTTCCGCCACCTCAACGCGCTCCTGCTCCACGGCCTCCTCGGTGTAGAGGCCCGTGATGTCGCTTCCGTTGATGACGAGGTATTCCTCCACGTAGCCCTCCTCGATCTGGTCGAGGAAGACGGAGTAGTCGATTTCCTTGGAGCCGCCGCCACCGAGGAGGACGGTCTGAAGGGCGAGGAGACCGAGGGCGAGAAGAACGAAGAGGTAGAACCCGCCGAGCGAGAGACGCGGACGCTTAGATGAGCGGTTGGACTCGCCGTCGCGCGGGTTTTGGGGCGTGGCCATGCAAAGGTGGGGAAGCCGTCCAGGCGCTCTTCCGGGAGCGCGCTCTAGACGCCGGGATCTGGCGTACAGAGCGGGGCGATACAGGTTGCGAAACTGCCAAGTTCCGACAGGCCGCTGCCTCGCGCTGTGACTTCTCGCAGGCTCCGTCGCGAGGGCTCCCGCCTCGGTGGGCGGTGACTGAGGCCACCGCTATTCTTCGAGACGCTCGATGTCGCCCGGCTGGAGAAGCGTGAGCCCGTCCAGCGGAATGATGCTGGCCTGTGCCGCCTGGACCTCGTCGGGGAGGTCCCCGCGCACGGCGAACGCGTCGGGGCGCGAGGCGAACTGCCCCAGAATGAGGCGATAGCCGTCGCCATCGGCGATGGCAGCGGCCCGGATCCCGCGCCCGTTGAGGGTCCGCAACAGGCTCGCGAGCATGAGCGCACTGGGGATTCGCTGCGCCCGCCACGCGAACCCTCCGAGAGCGGGATCAATCGGGAGGTCACCGTCGAGGCCGTACTGGCCCTCCGCGATCTCGGCAGCGGGCTCGGCGTCTGCGGCCTCCGCCTCGGGAGGCGGGGGCGCCAGAGCGGCCCGCATGGCCGCCGCACGAGTCGCAAAGGGGGTTCGGGGCGCCACCTGTTCGAGCAGGACGAGCACATCCTCCACGGTGGGTCCGGACGGCTCAGGAGGCGCGGGAGCATCGAGGCTGTCGGCGAGCGCGAGACTGTCGGTGGAAACGAGAGAGTCCGCGGACGTGAGAGGGGTCGCAGGGACCGAGGCGGGAAGAGCCATCGGCGCGTCCGGCACCGCCCCGTCAGCGGATGGATCCGGAGGGGTCCCCTCCGTCGCCACCGCCTCAGTCGATCCCACCTCGGGCGCCGCGACCTCAGCCATAGACGGCGGCGACGGCGGAATGAAGGCTGGGCGCCGAGAATCCAGTGCCGCCTCGGCCGGGTCGGTCTCGTCCGCCTCCACCGAGGCGGGAGCGGCCTCGGCTGGGGTGCCCTCCGGCGACCCAGACTCCATCGCGCGGCGCAGGGCGGCGATCTCCGCCTCGGTCGGCTCCGTGTCGAACGTTTCGCCGAGCAACTCCTCGGGCAGGCGCTCCTCGGGCAAGCGCTCGGGGTCATCGGGCGGGCGCGGCTCCCCGGAGAGTCCCTCGCTCGGAAGAGACTCCTCGGGACGCGCATCTGTACGGGCGGGCGCCGCCGCCTCGCGCTCCTCCGGGAACGCACCGATGCGAGGCGATACGTCCGTGGACGCCTCTCCTGGGGCATCCGCCTCGGTCGGGACCGGCGGGGCCGGGGTCTCCGGCGTGACGGCTTCTGGCCCAGGGGCCTCCGGCTCGGGGAAGAGTCCAGGGGGAATGACCGACTCGGGAAGCGGACGCCGCACGTCGAAGCTGTCGCGGTGCGCCCACTCGATGTAGGCC
>JBCCPW010000362.1:0-4399 GCA_039024735.1 Bacteroidota bacterium | reverse complement strand
GATATCGACGGATCGGGCCGGTGCACGATGGCCGTGCCCAGCGGCGACCGTGTGTGGATCTTCCCCACCGACGCTCCGCCCTCGAACGCGTGGCCGCAGTTCAAGGGAGAGCCCTCCCACCTCGGATGTCGCGAGCCTCGCGCCGTGGCACCCAGCCTCGGGCCGTCGCCTCGGCTCGTCCGGGCACGCCTCGCGTGGCACTCGTCCGTGCGCGATGCGGCCCGGTTCACGGCCTTTCAGGTCGAGCGCCGGATTCTCAACCCCCTCGGTGTCCGCATCGCAGACCATTACTACTAGCGACCTCGCCTCCCGCCTCGGTGCCGAGGCGGGCCCACCCGTGATTTCCACAGACCTCCCCCTCACCGAGGCGGCTCCTCTGCCGGCTCCGCCCGCTGCCTCGCACCCTGCGTGGGTGAGCGAGATCGTGGACCGCTTCCGCGCGGGGGCGTACAGCCGCGAAGACGGCCTGCTGATGATCTCCGTCGAGGCCGACGGCACGCCGCGCCGCCGCGTCCCGGTCATCGCGGACTTCGGCGATGTGCTGCCGTTCCTCGAAGCCTTCGGTGCCCCCGAGATCGTGGACGAGCAGCTTCGCCTCGCGGAGCCGCACCTCTGGCACGGCCTGTACCAACGCGACGGCCGCGTTCGCGTCTTCCTCAACCATGACTGGCTTCTCGGTCTGCTGGACCTCGCGCGGCAACGCGAGGACGACCCGGAGCTGCTCCGGCGCGTCCGCACGGCCTCGCGAGCCCTCCGCCATCACTTCCACCGAGGCGGCTTCCTGATTGACGAGGTCCCGCCGCGCGGATGGTGGGCGCGATGGTTCTGGCCGGCGAGCCCGTTCAACGGCGGGATGATCGAGCTGTGGACCGAGGAGGCGGAGCGTACCGGAGACGCGGCGCCTCTCCGGTGGGCGACGGAACTGGCCGAAGCCTGGACGGGCACGGCGACCTTCACGCGGCACGGCGTCTTCGAGCCGCGCCATGCGGTCCGTGTTCCGGCTCTCCAGCGGGGCCGCCGCCGCCTCTCCACGATGCGGGCGCGGCTGTTCAAGGACAACACGAACCTCGTCTGGGGCCTCCTCGCCCTCGCCGAGGCGACCAGAGATCCACGCTGGACCGAGGCGGTAGAGCGATGGCTGGACGGGTTCACGCGCACGTTCTATGGCGCCGGGCTGCCGTTCGCCTTCCTCGACCGACGGCTCGTCGGCTACCGGCCGACGCTCAAGGCCGCGTTCTCGTCTCTCGATCTGCTGGTCGGGCTCCATCAGGCGGGGGTCGGGCAGGGACGCGCGCTGGACCTCGCGCGAGAGATCGCCGACGTGTGGCTCGGCCTCCGCTGGCCGAACGGTCTGTTCCCCGCCCATCCCGGTGCGGACCGGGACCACCTCGACGCCAACGTGGACATGGCCGTGGCTCTCGTCCATCTCGCCGCCGCCGACCCCGACGCGGCCGAGCGATACACCGAGGCGGCCCACCGCTGCCGAGACGCCGTCCTCGCGCACCACGCCGCGCCCGCCGGGTACGTCCTCGCCGTCGACCGCGACGGCCAGACGATGGACGGGCGGGTGCTCGTCAAGTACCAGACGCTGCTGACCAAGCTCGCGCTTCTCCCCGAGGACCCCGCCCGCCTCGGTGACGATCCGGGCCGCCTCGCGCTCCTCCGCGACCGATAGCCCGGCGCCAGGCCCTCATGCACCTCGCGTACGTCGTCAACCGGTTTCCGGCCCTCTCGGAGACGTTCGTCGCCCGCGAGGTGCGCGCCATCCGCGAGCGGGGCCATCGCGTGGACGTGTACACGTTCACTCCACCCACCGAGGCGGAGCGCGAGGCCATGGGCGACGAGATGCGCGCGATGGATGCCACGACGGTCCACGTCTCGCCCGGGCGTCCCAGCGCGGCGGACCGGTCCCGCCTCGGTGCGGCGATGAGCGCGAACGCCCGGTTCCGCCACCCGTCGAGCGGACTCGGTCGGCTGGGACGGGCGTTTGCCCTCGCGCGTCATCTCCGAGAGACGCCGCCCGACCGGATCCACGCCCACTGGCCGTACGCCACGATGGTGACGCACCTCGCGAGCCTGCTCACGGGCCTGCCGTACAGCGTGAGCATCCACGCGCACGAGGTGGAGCACGAGCGCGGGCACTTCCCCGAGGTGTTCTCCCGGCTCCAGTTCGCCTCGTTCTGCAACCGCGCCGCGATGGAGCGCCTCCTCGGCACGCTCCCCGAGGCGGCCCGCGAGCGCTCGCACCTCGTCTACCACGGCGTCGAGGTGGACCGGTTCACGCCGCTGCCGATGCCCACCTCGGTGGAGCCGTTCCGGGTCCTCTCCGCCGGACGGCTGACCGAGACGAAAGGCTTCGACCGGCTGGTGCGGGCCTGCGCCCTCGCGCGGGACCGAGGCGCGCCCGTTGATCTCGCGATCCTGGGCCAGGGCGACCACGAGCCCGCCATCCGCGCCGCCGCCGAGTCCACTGGATTCACCGATCACCTCGCGATGCCCGGCTGGGTGCCGCACGGCGAGGTCCGGGATTGGCTCGAGCGATCCTACGTCTTCGCGCTCACCGCGAGCGTCGGCTTCCACGATGGGCTGCCGAACGTGGTGCTGGAAGCGATGGCGAGCGCCCGTCCCGTCGTCCTCTCGCCGCTCCCGGCGGCATCCGAGGCCGTCACGCCCGGCGTGGAGGGCGAGATCCTGAGAAGCGAGCACGACGTGGACGGCCTCGCGGAGATCCTGGTCCGCCTCGCGTCCGACCCGGAGGCGGTCCGCGCGATGGGGCAGGCCGCCCGCGCCCGCGCCGAGGCGGACCACGACGCCGACCGCGAGATCGAGCGGCTGATCGCCCTGCACGAGAGCACCGCACGAGGGTAGCACCCGCCTCGGTCCTCCGCCTCGGTACCGAGGCGGGCGTGTTCTGGAGCGCTCGTCAGGTTGGTGGGGTGCCGTTGGTCCCCGAAGACCGCTGACGGCCGACCGCGGACCGCCGACATGACACGGCGGTCGGCCGTCCGTGGTCGGCGGTCGGTTCCACCGCCTCGGTCCGTCGTCTGCGGTCCGTCGTCCCCCTCGTCACCGAGGCGGGGGAGGTCGCGTCTGCCCCCGAGACCGAGCCGTAGCTTTCGGCATGGCGACCGAGGTCTACGCTCCGTACTACTCCAAGGGCTCGCTGTACCCGCGCGCGTCCGCGGCCTCGCGCCCCCTCAACCTCGCGCGGCTGTTCCTCGGCGGCGCGGCGCTGCTGCTCACCTCGGCGCCCCTGGCGCGCATCTACGTCGGCCCCATCCCGATCAACTTCATTGACGTGCTCGTCGTGGGGTTGTTCGGGTTGATGTGGGCGGGTCTCATCAAGCCGATCTCGCTCAAGCGAAGCTCGCCGGTGCCGCTGCTGGTGCTGCTGTACTTCCTGTTCCTCCTCGGTGCGTGGATCCGAGAGCTGACCGAGTACAAGCTGGCGCTGGAGCCGCTCTACATGCTCATCCGGTTCTCGCTGGGCATGTCCATGGTGGTGCTCCTGCCGTACATCATCAAGAACCGCCGGGACCTGGACGGCGTGCTCAAGATGACGATGATCGGGATCACGTTCGCCTCGGCGTTCGCCATCCTGTATTCCCTTCCGCAGTTCGGCATCGTGCGGCTCTTCCTCAACGAGGGTAGCGTCTTGTTCCCCGGCCGCGCCCGCGCCAAGCTGGACAACCTCGCGATGGTGCGCGTGGACCGCGCGATGAGCCCCATCGGCGGCCCAAACGTGACTGCGTGCTGGTTCGTCCTGTGGTTCCCCCTCGCGATGATGGTCTGGCGCACCAAGATCTGGGGCAACCGGTGGGCGGCCTTCGCGATGGTGGTCACCTTCCTCACCCTCGGTGGAGCGCTTCTCACGTATGGTCGCTCGACGCTGCTCGCGCTCGTGCTCGTTGCGGCGGTCGTCATCGGGTTCCGGCTCTTCCGCTCGTGGCTCACGATGGCGTCGCTCGTGTTCGGGACGGTCGTGTTCGTCCTCGTCGTGGGCCTCGCGTCCAGTCAGTTCGACTTCGATCTGGTCGTGATGAAGTTCGAGCGGATGCTCGACGACCCGACCGTCGCCCACACCGACGCGGCGCGCATCGCGTCCTACACCACCATCCTGCCGTTCCTGGAAGAGAACCCCGTCTGGTTCGTGGCGGGGATGGGCGTGATGGGCAACCGGGGGGTCCGCCTCGGTCTCCTGGAGCAGGGCGACCTCATCCTCCGGCTGGAGAATGGCGAGATCCACTCCATGTTTGCCGCGTCGTTCTTCCACTACGGCTTCCTCGCGATGCTCGTCTTCACCGCCATCGCGCTCTACTGCGGGTCGCGGTGTCTGGTGATGGCGCTTCGGAAGGAGGGGCCGTACCTGATGTACTGGCAGTACCTCTTCGCGGCGTGG
>JBCCPW010000361.1:0-4403 GCA_039024735.1 Bacteroidota bacterium | reverse complement strand
GGTCACGCCCCAGATCGCGATGGCAATCGCCGCGATCGCGAGCGGAATCGCGAGCCAGTTGCGGACGATCCGCATCCGCCCCTCGGCGCGGTCCATCTTCCACAACTCCTTGTCGATGAACTCCGCGTCGAGCGTTTTCTCCAGATGCTGCTTCTCGGCGTAGCTGAGGCCCGCCCCGTACTCCTTGCCCGCGATCTCTTCCAGTTCCTTCAGAAGGATGGCCTTGATGCGGCGCTCGCGGAGTGTCAACCCGGCGCCTGCCGGACGCTCGACCCGTTCCGCCTCGGCACCGAGGCGGGACGATCCAGCCCGGCCGATGGACCGCGACACCGGTCCGCGCACCTCCAGGGAGGCGCGGCGCGCGGCGGTCTGCGTCAGCGGGGCGGGGCGCGAGGTCATCAGTGCACGTGCTCGTAGGCCGGCGGCGTGCGGTACACCTCGACCGCCTCGGCGTCGGAGCGGCGGTTGCCTCCCATCTCGTCTTCGTCCTGCGGGAGCGTGATGCTCTCGAACGGGAGCGCGGCACCACCATGGCCGGGCGCGAGTCCTCCCGCCTCGGAGGCGCTGCGGAGCGTGTCGAGCATGGCGTCCACCTTCGCCTCGGTGAGGTTGTGGACGTACGGGCCGTTGGTGACCTGGAGCATCGGCGCCGAGCCGCATGCCCCGAGGCACTCCGCCTCCTGAATCGTGAAGAGACCGTCAGGCGTGTTCTGCCCGGCCTTGACACCGAGTTGATCCTCCAAGTAGTGCAGGATGTCGTAGCCGCCCATGACCTGACAGGAGAAGCACGTGCACACGTCGAGGACGAACTGGCCTCTCTTCTCCTTGAAGTACATCGTGTAGAACGTGGCGACGCCGTAGACCTTGGCGTACGGGATCTCCATCGTCTCCGCGACGAGCTTCATCACCTCGGGCGGGAGCCAGCCCCACTTCCGCTGGGCGAGCCAGAGCCCCTTCATCACCGCCCCGTCGTTCGTCGGGTACTGCGCGCGGTAGGTCGCGATCTGCTCCTTCTCCTCGTCAGTCCAGACGAGTTCGTCGTCGGAGAAGTGGCGCTCGGGGGCCTCACCGGGGGTGTATTGCGGCTTCGGGCTGGCGGCGCTGGAGGTCTGTGGACTCATGGTGGACTGGGGTCGAGGTACAGGGCACGAGAGGCACCGGGCCCAGTACCCTCTACTTATCAGAATCGCCTATGACGGGGTCGATGGAGCCGATGAGGACCACGGTATCGCCCACCATCGCGCCCTCCATCATGGTCTCGAGCCCCTGGAGGTTGGAATACGACGGGGTGTTCATCTTGACGCGCCATGGCGAGCCCGTACCGTCGCTCGCGAGGAAGAAGCCGAGTTCGCCCTTCGGACTCTCGATGGCGTGGTAGCACTCGGCGCCCTTCGGCGGAGCCACGCCCGTGTCGGTCATCATGAAGTCGTGGATCATGCCCTCCATCGAGTAATACACCTCGTCTTTGGAGGGATAGGCTGCCTTGGCGTTGTCCGTTCGGACGGGCCCCTCGGGCAGACGGTCCAAGCACTGCCGGATGATGTCGATGCTCTGCTGCATCTCCTCGACCCGCACGAAGTAGCGCGCGAGGCTGTCCCCCTCGGTGCGCATCGGCACCTCGAAATCCACCTGATCGTAGACGAGGTAGGGCTCGAAGAGACGCACGTCGTACTCCACCCCAGAAGCGCGAAGGCTGGGACCGGTGTACCCGAGACCGATGGCCTCGTCGCGCGAGACGACGCCTACGCCGAGGTTGCGGTCGATCCAGATGCGGTTCCGGTCAAGGAGCTTGCGCCAGTCGGCGAGTTGCTGCTCGAACTCGTCGCAGAAGGCGCGAGTCATCGCCAGAGCGGTCGGGGAGAAATCGAACGCGAGACCGCCGATGCGGGAGTGAGAGACGGTAAAGCGCGCGCCCGCGATCTCGTCGAAGAGAGAATAGATCTCCTCGCGGTACTTGAAGGTCCAGAGGAAGACACTCAAAGCGCCCGCATCCATGACCATCGTGCCCGCCCAGAGGAGGTGACTGGAGATGCGCGCCAACTCGCAGCCGATGGTACGAAGCCACTGCGCCCGCTCCGGCACCTCAATGCCTGCCAGCTTCTCCACCGCGAGGCACCACGCCACGTTGTTGGAATAGGGCGACATGTAGTCCATGCGGTCCGTGTAGGGCATGAACTCCTGGTAGGTCTTCACCTCCGCCAGCTTCTCGATGCCGCGATGGAGGTAGCCGATGTCCAACAGGCACCGTTCGATGGTCTCGCCGTCCAGCTGGATCACGCAGCGCAGAGCGCCGTGAGTGGCGGGGTGCTGCGGACCGAGATTGAGGATCATCCGGCTCTCCAGCGGGTCCCCCGCCTGAGCGGCGGCCTCGCGGGCCCGCTGCTCCGTCCGCTGGGCCTCCTCCTCGGGCGTGCCCAACTCGTCCGGAACGCCGAGCGGCTGGATGCTCGGAGGCAGCGACGTGGAGTGTCCATCGCCCGAGGTTTCCAGGAAGGTGTACTTGTCTGCCAGGGCACGGTAGATCGCCGCGTTGTGGCGAGGCCAGAACGTGAAGAGGTTCTCGTCCGAGCCGGGGGCGGCGACGTGGGTGCTGGGGGCGCTGGAGACGGCCATGGCGGGTACTGCGTGATGCGTACGGCGTGAGGGAGGACGCGACCGCCCTCGCGCGGTGCGGATTATTCGGGGGTCTCGTCGGCGTGGGCGCTGGCGAAGGGATCGGCCTGAAGCTCTCCGTCGGCCTCCCGAGGCGGGAGGGGGAGACTGCCCGGGATGCCGAGCGTCGGGAATTCCTTGCGCGCGGGGTGGTACTCGAAGTCGTCGGGCATGAACATCCGCCGGAGGTCCGAATGGCCCTCGAAGCGGATGCCCATCATGTCCCAGGCCTCGCGCTCGTGCCAGTTGGCGGCGGGCCAGATCCCCGTCACGGTGGGAACCACGGGATCCTCCTCGTCGACGCGGACCTTGAGACGGAGCCGCTGCTTGGCGGAGAGGTTGAGCACGTTGTAGAACACCTCGAACCGGTCCTCCTCGGTGAACCGATCGATGGTGCCCATGTCCGTCATGTAGTCGAAGCCCATCTCGTCGCGCAGGGCACGCGACACGTCCACGATGGCCTCGCGGGAGACATACACGGTGGTCTCCCCAGCGTAGAGGGTGACCTCCCCGATGGCGTCCCCGAATCGCTTCTGCAGGGCCTCGGCGAGGTCTGGGAGGTACGTGGACGCCTTCGCGTGGGGGTTGTCCGAGCGGAGGCGTTCCACCTCGCCCGCGAGCCCGACCCGCGGGGTGAAGTAGAACTTGAGCGTCTGCTTTTCCTCGCCAGGGTCCACCTGTGCTCCATCACTCGCACCGCCCGCGAAACCGGTCTGGTGAAGTGCTTGGGCGAGATCGTTCGGGTCCTTCGGCATGATGGGCAGCAGCTACGCGGCGATGAGGCGGCGGTCCGCCTCGGTGGGCTCGATGATGAGGCCGGAGGCATCGCGCACGTCCTTGGCGACGCTGGCCTCGGCGCGGATCTTCTCCTGGATGTCCATCAGCGCGTGGATGACCGCCTCGGGCCGAGGCGGGCAGCCGGGGATGTAGACATCCACAGGCACGAAGTTGTCGATGCCCTGCACGACGCCGTAGCACCGGTGCATGCCGCCCGTGGAGGCACAGGCGCCCTGCGCGATGCACCACTTGGGGCTCGCCATCTGGTCCCAGATCCGGCGCACCGTGTGGGCCATCTTGAACGAGCACCACCCCGCCACGATCATCAGGTCCGCCTGACGAGGCGAGAACCGCATGGCCTCGGAGCCAAACCGGGCCACGTCATACTTGGGACCCGCAAAGCCCATCATCTCGATGGCGCAACAGGCGAGGCCCATCGGCATGGGCATGAGGCTGTTGGAGCGCGCCCAGTTGACGACGGCATCGACCGAGGTCGTGAGGAAACCGCCTTCTTCGCTAAACATGGCAGGAGGGATGTCTCGGAGGGTCGGGAACGGGACGGAGGCGCGGAGGTTCGGGCGCCACGCCCATTTTCACTCGGGACTGAAAGTAGGAGACGGCCCACCTCGGGAGGTCCGCGGACGCACCGAGGCGGACGGAGCCGCTAGTCCCAGTCCAGCCCGCCTTTCTTGATGTCGTAGATGAGGCCCACGACGAGGATGAACAGGAACAGCCCCACGATGACGAGCGAGGCCAGCGCCGCTTCTCCCCCGGCCTTCAAGAACTCGCCGAACGAGACGGCCCACGGGTAGAGGAACACGAGTTCGACATCAAACACGATGAAGATCATCGCGACGAGGTAGAACTTGACCGAGTACCGCTCGCGTGCCGTTCCGACCGGGTCCTGACCGCTCTCATACGGGCTTGCCTTGATCTTGCCCGGCTGGTACGGCCCGAGCCATTCGGCCAGCTTG
>JBCCPW010000360.1:0-4414 GCA_039024735.1 Bacteroidota bacterium | reverse complement strand
TTTCCCGAACCCCTTCGTCGTGATGAACGCCGAGATCCGGCCTGCAATCAGCCCCTCCCGTCTCAGCTTCTCTGCTGCCCTGGCCGCGTGGGTCGAGACCGCCTGAGAGAGAGAGGTCAGGTCCGATACCGGCTCTCCAAACGAGCGGGACTTCACGAGCGTCTGCCGCACGAGGGGCGCGTCATCGAGTGGGAGGCACGAGTGGCCGCGCAACTCGTGGACGGTACGAAGCAGGACGATGTTGAAGTGGCTACGGATGAGCGTGTCGGGCAGGCCCGCGAGCGTCGCGGCCGTGCTCCCGCCGAGGGTCGCGAGGCGGGTCGCCCACCGACGCCCAACGCCCCACACGTCGCCGACGTACATCTCGGCAAGCCAGTCCTCGCGGTTCGGATGGCCGAAGAGACAGACGCACGGATCCTCGCCCCTCGCGAGGAGCACCTTCGCGTACTCGCTCGCTGCTTTCGCGAGCGTCTTCGTCTCCGCGAACGAGACGCGGACCGGGATTCCCGTCCACTGGAGTACCCGGGCGCGGATCTCTCGCGCGAGCGCTTCGACTCGCTCCCGGACTGCCTCGGGAGAGCCCGGCGGCGTCGGAATGCTGAGGAACGCTTCGTCGATGGAGTACTGAGCCACGTCGGGGGTGAACGAGTGCAGGGTCTCCATCACCCGCCGACTCATATCGCCGTACAGGGTATAGTTCGACGAGAACACCGCCGCGCCGATCTCGCGGAGGTCGGACCGGCACTTGAAGAAGGGAGCCCCCATCTTGATGCCTACGTCCTTGATTTCCTGGCTCCTTGCGATCACACAGCCGTCGTTGTTGGAGAGCACGGCGACGGGCACCGCCTCCAGTCTCGGATCGAAGACGCGCTCACAGGAGCAGTAGAACGCCGAGCAGTCCACCAACCCGATGAGGCGCCGAGGCGGGGTCTCTCGCATCACGCCGCTCGGGCTACACGCGTTACGGCCCGCCTCATCCGGTGGTCGTGGATCGAGAAGGTGACCACGCCCCAGATCACGAGGTCCTGGCCGTCGCGGACTTCTATCGGTGGATAGCTCGGGTGACCCGGGAGAAGGCGCGTTCCCCGTTCATCCTGGATCAGGCGCTTCAGGGTCAACTCGCCGTCGAGCGACGCAACGACGATGGAGCCGGAGACGGGCTCAAGGGCTCGGTTGACGAGCACCACGTCTCCGTCCAGGATCCGCTCGCCGGTCATGCTCTCGCCCTCCACGCGGACGAAGTAGCAGCTCGCGGCGCTGACCCCAAGCAGCTCGTGGAGGTCGAGTTGGTCTTCGAGGTAATCCGCCGCTGGCGAGGGGAAGCCCGCACGCACTCGGCAGAGGGCGACCGGGATCGCATCGAACGGCAGCACGTCGGAGGCCGACACGACGGAGATGACGCGCAACAGAGGCTCTACGGGGCGAGAGCGATCCGAGGGAAGAACGCGCATGAGAACCGGAACGGGTGGGAGCGCCAACGATCCCGCGTCACCTCTGCCCTCGGTGTGTCAGCCCTGCCCAGAGCGGCACCACGGCGGCTCTGGTGCCAGTGGCTTCGTCCAAGCGGGCGGAACGCGGCTGATAACACCCGTGGCTTGGCCTCGCGCCCGAATCTGAAAACATTGAGGCGCGGAACGTTCTGGCCTCAGATTCTCAACCCCGAGAAACCGGCCGATTGGCTCTGAGGCGCGAGAATCGAGGGCGCCCTAATGGCCTACGCTCGATAACGCCCCCTACCGTTCCTAGCACCGAGGCGGGATTCTAGGGGCTGAGGTCGCAGACTCACAGGTTATGCAGACCGTGGAGCGAACAGATCGTGCTGGTGGCGAGTGAGGGGCGAGAGCCACAGGCACTCCGTCCGTCTGGCGGCGCCGGTCTGGCCGTTCGCCGTCGTCTCGAACTCGACACGCCGCCAATCTGCGAGAGCGGCGTCGTAGAGCTCGGAGCCGTAGCCGGAGACGACAACAGCGCACCCGCGATCTGCGGCGGCGACGAGCGCTGTCAGCGCCTCGGCGTGCTCCTCGTTCGTCATCTCGACGCCGTAGCAGGCCGAATCCGTCGCGCGAGTGGAGCGGAGGTAAGGAGGATCGGCGTAGATCAGGACGCCCGGCCCCTTCCCGTGACGCCCGATGCAGTCGAGGGCAGGGCAATGCTCGATGGTCACGCGAGCGAGCCGTGCGGCCACAGCTGAGAGCACGGCCGGAAGCTGGTCCCAGTCGTCGGTCGGCGTCGTCCAGGACCGGACGACGCCGCCACGCCAGCCGCTCCGGTGGCGGCGCGTCGCCGCGGCGGAGCCGAACCCCTGGTGCGACCGGACCACGAGCCGACGAGCGCGCTCCACGTCGTCCAGTGCTTGCATTCCGGCTTCGTGGAGCTCGCACGCCGTCTCGAACTCGCGGCGCGAGAACGGCGTGAGCGAGACGGCGCGGATCAATGCGTCGGGCTGCTCCCTCAGCACGCGGAAGAACGTGACCACGCCGTCGTCCAGGTCGTTGTAGACCTCAACGCCCCCGCGCGGGAGCGGACGCTTGCACAGGAGCACGCCGGCGCCGCCTCCCCACGGCTCGACGTAGTGCGAGTGCGCGGGGAAATGGCGCATGATCCGCTCGGCGTCGCGAAACTTGCCGCCGTGGTAACGGAGGGGCGGGCGTGTGAGCCCGGAGGGAGCAGGATGCAGGTCGCTAGCCATAGTTGGTTGCTCGGTCGGCGCCCTTCACGCGGACGCCTGACGGCGCCGGTGAGCCCGATCACGTTTTCCAGAAGGGAACAGGTCGTGCTGGTGCGGGCCGTCGCACAGCTTTCCGTACTTCGCCCGGCGCGCGTGAAGCGGGGCATCGAGGCGGAGGTGACACCCCGAACAGAGGGGCGTGAGGTTGCCCGGCTCCACATTCATCGGGTCGGGGTCCGGGTAGTGCGCGACACTCATCGTCCTCCGGTGCGTGTCGAACGGCTCGCCGGGACGACGGCACTGCATCCCGCAGTGCTGGCAGACGTAATCCACCTCGCGCTTGATGCGATCTGCGATCTCTCGCCAGTTGTCGGGATAGAGGCCGTAGTCAACGGGCATCGTTTGCTTGGTGCTCGCTCCGGTACAGGAACTCAATCCGGGTCACCTCCACGTCGGGCGTGATCCGGTTGTGGCGACAGTAGAAGGCCACGAACTCCGCAGGCGTGAGGTGAGGGAACCCCTCGCGGACCACCTCGGAGCGGCCGTACGCCTCGTCATCGAGCATCCGGCGAAGCGTCTCCCGGGTCGCGGAGGTCACCGCGATCGGACCGAGGCGTTCGACTCGCTCGCCCCGTTTCAATCCCATGCCCTTCACGATGCCCATCAGGGGGACCGGGGCCTCGGGTGTGGGGTTCTGTTCCACGAGCCACAACCAGCCGTTGCGCCGGGTGACCGTTTTGGTCCGGTCGCGGAACTGGGGCGTGGTGAGGGAGAAGGCGATGTTCCTCATGTCTTGAGCACTCCGCAGTGTAGGCTCGATTGTAGGCGGACCCTCCGTAGAAGCCCGGTATTCAGCGTAGTTGAGGGTCGAACCGACGATCCCGAAATCGCCCCTGACGTAGCTGTACGGGCCGTTCCGTTGCTCTGCGTAGCTGGAGAGCAGTCCAGTCCCGGGCACTGAAGCCGTTCTCCGCGCTGCGGGGAGCGGCTTTTTTCGTGCGCCCCCGCCTCGGTGGAGACCATCGGAGACACCGAGGCGGCCGACGCCGCTGCGCACCACCCGGACGCGAGTGCCTGTGAAGCCACCGCGATGGCGAGGCCGCGCACCCCTTCTCTACCTTTTCGGCTCTGTTTCGCGCCCCTCGATGGGCCCCCGCATACGGCGGGAGGTTGTCGCCGAGGGTCCCAAGCCTGCACCCCTATGTACGCGATCGTCGAAATCGCTGGCAAGCAGTTCCGCGCCGAGGAAGGCGCCACCCTCTACGTCCCCCGCCTCAAGGCCGAGGAGGGAGACGAGATCACCTTCGACCGGGTCCTCCTCACCTCCGGGGACGCAGGCGTCAGCGTCGGTGCTCCGACGGTGGACGGCGCCTCGGTCACGGCCACCGTCCTCGGCCATGTCAAGGCCGACAAGGTGATCGTCTTCAAGAAGAAACGCCGCAAGGGCTATCGCGTCAAGAACGGCCATCGTCAGCCGTACACGCAGATCCAAATCGGCTCGCTCTCCGTCAACTAGCACGCGACGCGCCCCAGGCGCCCAAGAACCATGGCACACAAGAAAGGCGTCGGCTCGTCCAAGAACGGCCGCGACTCGAACCCGAAGATGCTCGGCGTGAAGGCGGCGGGCGGCTCCGTCGTCTCGGCGGGCTCCATCCTCGTCCGCCAGCGCGGCACCAAGTTCCACCCCGGCGTCAACGTCGGCCGAGGCGGGGACGACACGCTCTTCGCCACCGCCTCGGGCCGCGT
>JBCCPW010000359.1:0-4432 GCA_039024735.1 Bacteroidota bacterium | reverse complement strand
GGCCGCGCCCGACGTGATCTACGCCTCCCACGCCGCCTACACCACGTGCGAGTTGGATCACCCCCACTACGCCGTCGAGGCGGGACGCATCAAGGTGGAGAACGGCGAGACGGTCTACACCGGACCTGTTCGGCTCCGTCTCCTCGGCATCCCAATGCCGCTCTGGCTGCCCTTCGGCTACTTCCCCGCGACGGAGGGCCGCCGGTCCGGCCCGCTGGCTGTCGGCTACGGCACGAGCGCGGACTTTGGCCTCTACCTCGAAGACCTCGGCTACTACTGGGCTGCGAGCGACTACATCGGGCTCCTCGGCAAGCTCCGCATCGGCACGGCCGGATCCATCCAGGCCGACGGGCAGATGGAGTACAACCGGAAGTACGCCTACGACGGCACCCTCTCGCTCTCTTACGGCCGCCTCCGCCGAGGCGAGTCTGATGATCTAGACTTCTCCATCAGCACGCCGGCGCGCCTCGTCTGGATACACAACCAGACCTTCCCCGCCGGACAGCGCCTCACCGCCAACGTGGACTTGCAATCGTCATCGGCACGGTTTGTCTCGAACGACCTCGCCGATCAGGTCCGCCAGACGAGCATCTCCTCCGTGACCTACACACAGACGTGGTCGCGTGTTGGGCGCTCACTGAACGTGCAGCTTCGCGCCGACCAGCAGTTGGATGTCAACTCGGCTCAGCTCACCCTTCCGAGGGTGTCCTTCAGTCAGCAGCGACGCTTTCCCTTCCGGCGGAGCACGCGCGACGGCCGAGGGGAGCGCTGGTACGAGCAGATCGGCATCTCTTACTCCGGTTCGTTCAACAACGACTTCCGGTACACGCCTCGGGCCGACAGCCTCGTGGCGGACGGGAGCGCTCCGTCGTGGGTGTCGGCGCTGTTTAGTCAGAGCGCCTTCGATGAGGGCGTCACGACCGACATCAACGGCGAGCCCACTGGGGAGCGGTTCGCGTACGCCGCGAGGCATCAGGTCCCGATCGCGGCCAACTTCGCGGTCCCGAGGTACAACCTGACGGTGACGCCCAGCCTGACCTACACGGAGAACTGGCTCAACGAGCGGAGTCTCCGCTCCCTCGACCCGATCACGAACCAGATCGTCACCGAGACGGACCCCGGGTTCACCTTCGCGCGGCGCATCCAGGCCAACCTCACGCTCAGTACCGAACTCTTCGGCACGACCGGGCTCCGCCTCGGTCCGTTCGATGGGTTCCGGCACAAGCTTGCGCCTCGCCTCAGGATGGCCTTCGAGCCTGACTACGCCCGCCTCGGGACCGTCCGCACCGTCGTGGACTCGACCGGCCGCGAGATCCGCTACGCTACCGTCCCGAGCATCCCGACCGACCCAACCGCCTCGTTGCGGTTCTCCATCGACAACGCGTTCCTGACGCGGTTCGTCCGACAGGACTCGACCGGCGAGGAGCAGCGGGAGACGATTCAACTCCTCGCACTCGCGGTCAGCGGCGGATACAACCTCGCCGCCGAGAGCCGTCCGCTGGAGGATCTCAGGTTCAGCGCGAACACCCGCCGGGGCGTCTTCTCCGCGACGGCCACCGGCACGTTTTCCTTTTACGCGCTGGACGACGGGGGCCTCATGACCGACGAGACCTACCTCTCCGCCACCGGCCGACCGGCCCGCTTGACGGATCTCAGCTTCAGATCCGGGTTCAGCCTGAGATCGCGGTCCCGGAGGTCCCTCGCAGAACGTCGAGAGCCTGGGGGTCTGCTCCCCTCCGGGCCGAGTTCTCCGGCGAGCCTCTCTCCTACCCCCACCACCGAGGCGGAACCTGAAGTCCCGTACGATCCCGCCTCGCCGAGCTACGACGCGCGTGCCGTGCCGGTCGGACCGTGGAACGCAGGGATCTCCGCGTCCTTCGATCTGACGGCCGCCTTCCGACCGGCCACCCCAACCCAGGACGCCCGCTGGACCGCCACCGTCGGCATGAACCAGCTCTCGATGCAGCTCACCCCGAAGTGGAGCCTCACAGGCAGCGCCGGGTTCGACTTCATTCAGGGCGAGGTCTCACAGGTGGCGCTCGCTCTCCGGCGCGACCTCCACTGCTGGGAGATGCAAATCCGCTGGCAGCCCGTCGGGCTGGTGCGGTCGTTCGGCGTCTCGCTGTACGTCAAGAGCGGGTACCTCCGGGACCTCCTCCGCCTCGATGTCCCCAATGCAGACTTCCGAAGCGCGTTCTCGAACGTCAGCCTCCCGCAGTAGCCGGGCACGGCCACCTGCGGGACACCACCGAGGCGGGTCTGGATGGCCTATCTCGCGCTGCGTTCACTCCGCCTCGGGGATGAAGCCGCATCGGCCAGGAACGCGGGGGCTTAAACGGTAGCACGAGGCGGAACGAAACTCACCCTTCTACACGGGCAGGTTACGGTTCTGTACCCACCCGGGGTGTCTGATTAAGCCCCGTCTTGGGTCCTCTGTCCGCTCCGTCTCGGATTCAGACCCCGATTCCGTCGCGCTGGGCCGTCTCGTCCATGGACTGAACGTGGACGCCCGCTGGAGAGGCAGGAGCGAGAACCAGCGGGCACGGCGCTTGCGCTAGAGCAGGCATCCTTCCCCCACTCCGCATGCCCGCCTGGATCCTCCGCCTCGTCGCGAGTGCTGGTGTGGTCGCCCTTCTGGGGCGCCTCCCCGACTCGCCGGTCGACGCCTTCCTCCTCGGGCTCTGCGCGTGTCTCCTCGTCTTCGGCGTCCTGGTCATCGCTGATGCGCTCCCTCGATACGTCCGCGCCCGGCGGAACGCCACCCCTACCCACCCATGAAGACGTCCCTACAGACCGCCGCTGAGCGCTTCGCCACTGACCCTTCGGACATGAACGGACGCGCCGTCGCGATTGCCGCCCTGCCGCTTGTCCGCTCGATGGCCCGTCGCATCACACTCCCGGACCATCCCCTCGCGACGTACCGCGACCTGGAGAATGCCGGGATGCTCGGGATGGTGCAGGCGCTGCATTCGTACGACGCCGAGCGCGGAACGAGCTTCGCGAGCTTCGCCTACGGCCGCATCCGAGGCGCCCTCATCGACTTCCTCCGCACCATCGACACGCTCTCGCGGGACCGCCGCCGTCGCGTGGCCGAGGCGAGCCGGACCGCCGAGGAGCTTCAGCAAGAGCTAGGCGCCGAGCCCCGAGCCGCACAGGTCGCCGCCCGCCTCGGTGTGACCGTTCGCGAGTACGACCGCCTCCGCACGGACGCCCAGCAGCGGTTCGCGCTTTCCCTCTTCGCCGAGAGCGATCACCATCCCGTCCCGATCGACACGCTCCCGTCGGCAGAGGAGGACTGCCAGACGGTCGCCGTGGAGCGCCGGTCGCTCTACGAGTACGTCGATGCGCTCGTGGAGCGCCTCCCCGCGCGCGAGCAGAAGATCGTCAACCTGTACTTCCACAGCGGCTGGACCCTCCGCGAGATCGCGGGCGACCTCCAGCTCACCGAGGCGCGCATCTCGCAGATCCTGTCCAAGACACTCAAGACGCTTCGCGCCCACATGCACAAGCAAAACGTGGCGGCATGACGCGCAGGAATCCGGTGCTTTAGCCCGGCCCAGACTGGCCGATACTGCACCATACGTCTCCTGAGGGAGAGAGGGAGACGGCCGGGGTCGGCGCCTTCGGGTGCGGCCCCGGCTGCTTTTTTTGGGCCTATCGCAGCGCCCGCCTCGGTGGCACCGAGGCGGAATGCAGGCATCAGAGTCACGAAACAGGATCAGTCCGCTGGCTCGACGAGCAGCACGTCTTCCCGGTCCACGCGCACCAGACCGGGCGGGCCGCCCTTCACGGGCCGGACGTACTTCCGCTCCGTCACCTGCACCGGCACGAGGCTTTGCGTCTTCGCGCGGGAGAACCGGGCCGCAAGCCGCGCCGCCTGCTCCACCACCGGCGGCGGGACTACGGAATCGCGACCGGGCTTCTTCACCACGACGTGACTTCCGGGGACGCCTCGCGCGTGGAGCCAGAGGTCGTGCGGGCTCGCGATGCGGGTCGTGAGGTGCGCGTTGCCCCGGGCGTGCTTCCCGACGAGGGCTTCCCACCCGCTCCCGAGGTCAAACCGATGGAACGGCTCGCTCTCGCCGCCTCGGGCTTCGGGCCGTGTGAACCGCGCGAGGGCGTCCGCCTCGGTATCGAGCAGGGTCCGGAGATCGTGGAGGGTGTCGGTAGCGCGGAGGCGCCCGAGCAGATCGCCCATGGCCTCCGCCTCGGTGTGGACCGCCTCCCATCGCGACTCCGCTTCCTCGCGGGACCGTCTCGTGCGCCGCGCCTTGTCGTAGTACCGCTCGGCGTTCTCGATGGCGGAGAGCGCCGGATCGAGCGGGATGGTGACCGGATCGCCCGAGCCAGAGTCGAGGTCGTCCACCGAGACGGTGTCGTGGCCCGGGCCGAGGGTCGTCGCCTGCGCCATCAGCAGATGCCCCCACGTCTC
>JBCCPW010000358.1:0-4451 GCA_039024735.1 Bacteroidota bacterium | reverse complement strand
GCGGGCGTTGAGGTCGTCGACGTGTTGGCGGAGGCTCATGGGGATGGGGGTGGAATGGAAGGACGCTCATTTACTTGTTGCAACAGATGATGTTCCAGAGGCGCCCGCCTCGGGATAGTTTCTCTCGTCTCCGCTCGTCGCTATGCCCGCCCGTCCCGCCACCGCCGCCGAGGTGCGCCCCCTGCGCACCCGCATCCTTCGTCCCGGCTGGGTGGATCGCCTCGCGACGTACGACGCCGACGACGCCCCGACCACGTTCCACGCCGCCGGAGTCCTCGCGCACGACCCCACGGGCATCATCCACGGCACCGCGACGATCTACCCCGAGCCTCCTCCCTCGCACCACCTCGGTGCCCTTCCCGAGGCAGTCGGGAAGCTGGGAGTTGCGTATCGGCTTCGCGGCATGGCGACCAGCACCGAGGCGCGCGGCACTGGCCTCGGGCGCGAGATGCTGACGCTCTGCTTCGACCACATCCGAGAGTCGGGCGGGCGCGTTCTGTGGTGCAACGCTCGCGTGGTAGCGGTGGGGTTTTACGAACGAATGGGCCTCCAGACCGTGGGCGAGGAGTTCGACATGCCGGAGATCGGCCCTCACTACGTGATGTGGACCGAGGTCTGACGCCTCCCTTCTTCTTGCCGCTCCATGCCAGCCCCTCGCCTCGTCCTCCTCGGTTCTCTCGCGCTGCTGCCGTTCGTAACCGCAGCCCAAACGCCCCTGGAATCCCCCAAAACCGAGGCGGGAGGCGCCTTCGGGACGGCTGTCGCAGCGATTGACGATCTCAACGGCGACGGCGTACGCGACCTGATCGTCGGTGCGCCGGGCGAGTCCGTGGGCGGTGCGAGCGCAGCAGGACGGGTGTACGTACTCTCGGGCGCAACGCGAGCGGCCATTTTCACTCTCGAATCTCCCACGCCCGAGCCCAACGGTGGCTTTGGGCGTTCGCTGACCGCCGCCGGAGATCTGAACGGGGACGACGTCCCGGATCTCATCGTCGGGGCACCAGGCGAGAGCGTGGAGGGTGTGGACAACGCGGGTCGCGCCTACGCGGTCTCCGGCGCGGACGGATCGGTCGTGCAGACCCTCCGCAGCCCCACCCCGACGACAGACGGCGGCGTGGGCACTCGGGTGGTCCGCCTCGGTGACACGAACGGGGATCGCGTCAACGACATCGGCGTCGCGGCAGCCCAGGACGATCCCAACGCACCGCCCTCCGGAGCCTCGCCGGGCGCCGTCTTCGTGTTCTCTGGCGCGGATGGGTCCCTGCTAGATGTGGAACGAGGGGCGGATCCGTCGGATCGCTTCGGTTCCGCCATCGGCGGGAGCGACCTGAACCGCGACGGCCGCGCCGACCTCGTGGTCGGGATTCCAGCCGCCGCCTCGGTCGGTGGGACCGGGAGCGGAATCGTCGCGCTGTACGCGTCGGGGGACCCCACGCGGGTGGTCTTCGAGCCGCCGTTTCCAGCCGATGACCAAGAGTTCGGTGTCTCCCTCGCCGTCATCGGCGACCGCGACGACGACGATGTCGCCGAGGTGCTCATCGGCGCTCGGGACTCCGTGTTCGTCTTCTCGGGCGGCACGGGCGAGACACTCCTCTCTCTGGGCTCCCCCTGGGGTGCCGACGGGCGCTTCGGTCTCGCCGTCTCCGGGGCGGGCAATGTGGAAGAGACAGGCGCCGCGGACCTGCTCGTCGGCGCTCCCTTTGAAGACGTGTCGGGGCGCGATCTCGCGGGCCGGATCTACATCTTCTCCGGCGACGACGGCGCCCTCATCCGCACGCTCTCCAGCCCGAACGCAGAGGACAACGGTCGCTTCGGTTCGGCCGTCGCGCTCGCGGGAGAAGTCGACGACGACAACACCGCGGACCAGATCGTCGGGGCACCCGGGGAGACCGTGAACGGGCAGGCCGAGGCGGGTCGAGCCTACCTCCTGCTCTCGGCCAGCGTCGTCTCCACCGAGGCGGAGCCCTCTAGAGACTCCCTCACCGTCTCGCCCAATCCTGCACGCGGGTCTCTCCGCCTCGGTGTGCCCGAGGGGACTGTCGGCACGCTCCTCGTGACCGATGCGCTCGGCCGGGTGATGCATCGAGGCCCGGTCCGGAATGAGATCGTCCTCGACGTGAGCCGATGGGCACCCGGTGTCTACCACGTCCGCCTCGGTACCGAGGCGGGGATCGCCACAACGGCGGTGTCCGTCGTCCGATGAGCCGGAGCCCGGAAGCTCTTCCGGCGTTCGCCGTAGGTTCCAGCCTCCCCCCTCCGCCCCTCCGCGATGAAAATCCCCTCCCTCGTCCTCCGTCAGCTCTACACCAACGGCAGCCTCACGCCCACCGACGGCGGCGCTCGCTTCTCGCTCAAAAACCGCCTGCTTGACGCCAAGCTGACGGGCCTCTCGAGCGTGACGATCAACGGGCAACCGATCGGGGCGGACGCCGTGACCCTCTCGGTGGAGGGCGGCCCCACGCTCGCCGCCTCGGAGGTCTCCTCCTCCCAGCCCATTGAGTTCCCGCTGCGGCAGGTCGTCCACGTGAGCGCGAATGGCGTCGCGGTAGACGAGGGGGTCCACGAGATCAAGCTGGACTTTGAGATCGAGGGCATGGGCTCGCTCGGCTTCAAAGTCAAGGACTCCGTCCGCGCCGAACGGCCCGTTCTGGAAGAGAAAAAGGTGCCCCGCGATACCACGGACGATTACACACGCGACGCCGCTGCGACGCGGCGCGAGTTCGTGAAGGAGAAGACCGGCGCGGAGTTGGAACACATCAGTCACTACTCGTTCGACCCGCACACCCTGCAAGGCAACATCGAGGCCTTCTCGGGGGTCGCCCAGATTCCGCTCGGGATCGCCGGTCCCCTCCAGGTCAACGGCGAGTATGCGCAGGGGGAGTTCTACATCCCGATGGCGACGACCGAGGGCACCCTCGTGGCGAGCTACAACCGGGGGATGAAGGTGATCAACCTCTCAGGCGGCGTCACCTGCACCGTCTCCGATGACTCGATGCAGCGCGCCCCGGTCTTCATCTTCGAGAACGCCCGGGGGGCGCGGGACTTCCGCACCTGGCTGGACGATCACTTCGAGACCATCGCGCAGCACGCCGAGAGCACCACCAGCGTCGGCAAGCTCCAGTACATCGACACATACCTCTCGAACCACTTCGCGTTCTGCCGCTTCAACTTCCACACCGGAGACGCGGCCGGGCAAAACATGGTCGGTCGGGCCACCTTCGCGGCGTGCTCGTGGATCCTGGAGAACGCACCCGGCATCCGTCGCTTCTACCTGGAGTCCAACTTCGCGACGGACAAGAAGGCGTCCATGGTCAACATCATGCGGACGCGCGGCAAGCGAGTCACGGCGGAGTGCACCGTCAAGGGCGACGTGCTGCGCCAGCACATGCGTGTGGAGCCCGCTGGTCTCGCCTACCACTGGCGGGTCGCCTCGGGCATCGGGTCCACGCTCTCGGGCGCTAACAACAACGGACTCCACTCTCCCAACGGCATCACGGCCATGTTCATCGCGACGGGTCAGGACGTGGCAAACGTCTCTGAGTCCAGCGCGGCGATCCTGTACGTGGAACACACCCCGGACGATGACCTCTTCATGTCCATCACCATCCCCAGCCTGATCGTGGCGACCTACGGCGGCGGGACTGGCCTCGCGACCCAACGCGAGTCCCTGGAGATGCTCGGCTGCTACGGCCGCGACAAGGTGCGCAAGCTGGCCGAGATCATCGCGGGGGTTGTGCTAGCGGGCGAGATCAGCCTCGGCTCTGCCATCTCGTCCAACGACTGGGTGAGCAGCCACGAGAAGTTCGGCCGCAACCGGTAGCCCCCTAAGGTTTGGGGATGCGTGAGCAGGCGGTACTCGGCAGATTCGGGCTCCCTCCCGGTCTGCCATGTACCGCCTCGCCCTCCTCAGTCTCGCCGTTTCTCTCGCCTCCTGTTCGTCACCGGCTCCACTGGAGTACCTGCGGCCCGCAGGCGTCTACCAGACCACCTTTGGCCCTCTCGCGCTGACTCCGCCGGATGACAACGGGAACGTGACGGGCCTGTACAAGGGCGACATCGACAACGATGCCCAGTTGTTCGGCCGCTACCGTGCCTTCCGCCTGACGGGGCTGTGGTGGGAGCCCGGCCGCGACGGCCCCTGCGATCCCGACGAGGACGGCGACACCTACTACGGGTCGTTCACCTTCCGCTTCACCGATGAGGGGCGCCGGTTCGAGGGGACGTGGTCCTGGTGCGATGGACCAGAGGAAGAAGAGTGGGCGGGTCGGTACGTCAGGGAACTGCCGCAGCGCCCGATGTAGAATCCGGCGGGCCTGACAGCCCGGAGCGTGCACGTGGAATCCCAGGCACGAGCCGTTGGTACACTGTGCCATGGCCGTGACGCCTTCCCGACCGACTGGCGGACCGCCAGACCCGACCGCTCCGCCGGAGGCGAACCGTGTGCCCGATGG
>JBCCPW010000357.1:0-4452 GCA_039024735.1 Bacteroidota bacterium | reverse complement strand
GCTGGATCACACGCGCCCGCTGCTGGAGCGCCTCGGCCACCGCGTCCGCACCCGCCTCGGTGACGGCACGCACGGGTGGAGCGCCGTCGCGCCCTTCGACGGCATCCTCGCGACGGCAGGCACCGAGGCGGTTCCGCCCGCGCTCGTGGAGCAGCTTCGCGTGCCGAAGGCTGGGAAACCGGGGGGACGCCTCGTGATTCCGGTCGGGCCGGAGGACGAGCAGCGGATCGTGATGGTGCGGCGCACGGGGCCGGGGCCGGAGGACGTGACGCGCGAGACGCTGGCGGCGGTGCAGTTCGTCCCGTTCGTGCACGGGCGCTGATCCCCGCCTCGGTGGATCCGGCACCGAGGCGGACGGCCTCAGAGCGTGACCGTCTCGCCTCGCGCGGGCGACGAGACCCGTCCGCCCACGCCCGCCTCGGTGAGCGCGTCGGAGAGCTTGGCCTGCCGCTCGGGGTCGCCGTGGACGAGGAACGTCTGCTGCAAGCGCTCCTGATCCAGATCGCCGATCCAGCGGACGAGGCCGGGCTCGTCGGCGTGGGCGGAGAAGGTGTTCATCACCTCGACCTCCATCTTGCGGCGGTGCACCTTGCCAAAGATGCGGACCTCGTCGCGGCGTTCCACGAGACGCTTGCCCAGCGTGTGCTCGGCCTGATAGCCCACGATGAGGACCGTCGAGCGGGGATCGGAGATGGTGTGGCGGAGGTGGTGCAGGATGCGCCCGTGCTCTGCCATCCCCGAGGCGGAGATGACCACGAACGGCGTCCGCATCTCGTTCAACTCCTTGGACCGGCTGGCCCCGCGGACGTATTCCAGGCGCTCCCAGCCGAACGGGTTGGGGTCCGTGCGGAGGTATTCGCGAAGGTCGGCGTCGTAGCACTCGGGGTGATGGCGGAAGATCTCGGTCGCGTTGACGGCCAGCGGGCTGTCCACGAAGACCGGGATGGGCGGGAGGTCGTCGGTGTTCTCCAGTTGGTCCAGCGCATAGACCAACTCCTGCGTCCGCCCAACCGCGAAGGCGGGAATCACCACCCGGCCGCCTCGCGCGGCGGTCCGCTTGACGATCTCACCGAGGCGGGCCTTCGCCATGTCCACTGGCTCGTGCTCGCGTCCGCCGTAGGTGCTCTCAGAGATGAGCCAGTCCACGGGTGGGAGCGGGGCGGGGTCGCGGAGGATGGGACGGCCGGGGTTGCCGAGGTCGCCTGTGAAGCCGAGGTGCTTCTCGCGCCCTTCTTCCTCCAGCGTGAGCGTGACCGTCGCGGAGCCGAGGATGTGCCCCGCGTCGCGGAAGACGCACTCGATGCCGGGCAGTGGCTCGAACGGCTTGTCGTAGTCCAGCGAGACAAAGTGCCCCATGACACCCGCCGCGTCCTCCTCGGTGTAGAGCGGCTCGACCCGAGGCTGGCCCTTCTTGCGAATCTTGCGGTTGAAGAAGTCGGCGTCCTTCTCCTGGATGTAGCCACTGTCGCGAAGCATGAGCGCGCAGAGGTCGCGCGTGGCATGGGTGGCGTAGATGCGACCGCGGAATCCATCGCGCCAGAGCTTGGGCAGCAGCCCGGCATGGTCGATGTGTGCGTGCGAGAGAACGACGGCGTCGATCTGCGTGGGGTCGGCGGCGAACTCGGAGTTGAGGCGACGGGCGTCGTCGCGACGGCCCTGGTACAGGCCGCAGTCGAGGAGGAGGGTGCCGCGCTCGGTCTCGACGAGGTGCTGCGAGCCGGTGACGGTGCGGGCGGCGCCCCAGAAGGTGATCGTCACGAGGGAAGGAGGAGGTGCACCCAGAACCTACTGGCTCGGCTCGCGCCCGGCGTCCCCGCCTCGGTGGAGTCGTGGCTCGACCGAGGCGGGGTCATCCACCGGGATGGAGGAGCGGGATCGCCTCGGTGCCGTGCTGACGATACACGTGAAAGTCAGAGTCCGTCGTGAACACCGCCGCCTCGGGTGTGGTCTCTGCCAGCACGACGAGCGCGGCGTCGGCGAGGGACATGGGGAGGTCGGCGTAGGTCCGCATCACCGCCCGGCCCTCTCCGCCACAACGGGATGTACGATCAGGGCGCCTCGGACGACGGCGTCCAGCGGAAGCGCCGGATCCAGACCGGCACGCTGGAGCAGGAATCCGGCCTCCGCGAACACAGCTTCGCACGTCAGAAGGGGGCTGGGCAACCGGATCATCATGTCAGCCGCCCACCGATGGTATTGGTCCCGCACACTCAGCGACGCGACCAGAGGACCGGTGTCAAGAAGGACGACGCGACTCACCGAACCCTTCCATGTATGCCTTGATTGTCGAGAGATCCGGTGGCCCTTCCACACACCCCATCAAGTCCCCCATCAGGTCTGCCACACTGGGGCGGTCGTCGTCTGACTCCGCGACCTTCGTGGGTGGGGTGGCGCTCGCGATGGCGCGGCGGGCGGCTTCTTCCTCGCCGACTCCCTCGCGCTCGGCGAGGGCCTGGAGACGCCTGCGCTCGGCAGCGCTCAGGCGGACGGTCAGGACGTGGGGGCGGGACGGCATCGATCTCGGCGAGGGACACCGCAAGGTAGTGCACCGCCGGATTGCCCCCGCCTCGGTGCGGGCGCAGATCCACCGAGGCGGACCTACCGAGGCCGATCTACCGGACGAGCGCCACCCGCCGCGTGCTGACGCGCCGTCCACCCACCCACACACGCGCCGTGTACACCCCGCTCGCCCCAGCACCCGGCCATCGCAACGCGACGGGTCCCGGGGGCTGCTCCCCCAGTGCCTCGCGCCAGACGACCCGGCCCAGCCCGTCCACCACGTCCCACCGGACCTCCGCCGAGGCGGGCAGCGTCACCTCCAGATGGATCGCCTCGCGCGACGGGTTCGGCCCCACCAGACGAAGCGCGAGACCTGGCATGGGCGGGACGGTGGTGTCGATGGGCGTGACGCGACCAAGGGCGAGATCGAGGGCGTAGTCCAGCTGCTGGCGTGTGGGGTCGTGCGTCCCCAACGGCACGAGGTTGCGACGCTCCTCAGGGTCGCTGAGGGTGTCGTACAGCTCTGCGTTGCCCCGATTGTTCGCGAAGCGGACGTAGCGGTGCGTGGCCGTCTGGAGGGCGTGATCGCGGCGTCCAAACGAGACGAGGGCGGTCGAGACAGGATCCGCCTCGGGATCGGAGAGCAGGGACGCGAGGTCGTCTCCCTCCACGTGGTCCGGGAGAGGGAGCCCAGCAAGGCGGACGAGGGTTGGGTAGACATCGACCAGGCTCACGGGCTGGCGGCGTAGGACGCCGGGCGCGTGGACTCCGGCCAGCCCCGGCGCCCAGACCACCATCGGCGTTGCCGTGCCCTCTTCCCAGAGCGTCGCCTTGCCGAACCATGTCTTCTCGCCCAGATGGAGGCCGTGATCGCCGACCACCACGAGGACGGTGGTCGCTGCATGGGGGCTCGCCGCGAGAGCATCCATCACCCGCCCGATGGCCCGGTCGGCGAGCGCGACGGCGGCGAGATAGTGACGCACGAGATCGCGCCACGCCCGGACGGGACCGTTCTCCGGGTCGATCTGGCGCGCGGCCTCGTAGAAGGCGTACGTCGGACTTCCCACAGCCGCCCCCCGGACCGCCTCGGTGCCCCCAGGGGAAAAGTCAGCGACGTCGTCCTGGTAGACCTGCCGGAGGGAGTCGGTCAGCGCGAGACCGTCGGGAGGGAAGAGCGCGAGTAGGTCCTCGGGGACGACGAGCGGGGTGTGCGGCCGGTAGAGGCCGAGCGCGAGGAAGAAGGGGCGGTCGGCCGGGAGGGTGAGGGTTCGGTCCTCGTCGTAGGCGAGATCCCGAGCGGTGGCCGAGCCTGCCTGCAGCACCGAGGCGATCAGGTCCGCATTCTCAATGTCCGGGAGGGCATCGAGCAAGGTCGCCGTTGTGCCCATGCGGAGAGTGGAGATCTCTGTGCTCCACGGTCCCCACGTCACCTGCCCTCGCGTCCCGACGGACCGATTGAGCCACGTGTCCCAGGACCGTTGCGTATCGGGTCCATCGAGCGTGATCTCGCCGTCCGTCCCGAGGCGGACCGCCCACTCGTGGAAGACCTTCCCGACGCCTGCCGTGTAGTACCCGTTCGCGCGGAGGTACTCCGGTAGCGTCTGGACCGAGGCGAGACCGGGCGTGTCGCGGAAGTGACCGTCGCCGTTGTTGTTGTAGTTGGAGGTGTGCGGGCGGACGCTCGTCATCAGCGCCGCGCGGCTGGGAGCACAGATCGGGGATGCGGCCGTGGCGTTCGCGAAGGGGACCCCCTCGGCTGCGAGGCGGTCGAGGTTGGGCGTGAGCACGGCCCGGATCCGAGCGCGGTCGGCCGCCTCGGGGTAGAGCGTCTGGAGCGGCGTGCCCGGCTCTTCGCTGAGGAAGCCCACGGCCGTGTTGAGATCGTCCACGGTCACGAGGACGATGTTGGGCTGAGCGCGAGGCGACGCAGCCAGTGTGGCGAGCAGGAGCGCG
>JBCCPW010000356.1:0-4477 GCA_039024735.1 Bacteroidota bacterium | reverse complement strand
CGGCGGCGGCGGACTGGGCAGCAGCCTCGCGGCGCGAGCGGAGGTCGCGAAGGGCCGCGTCCGCCTCGGCGATGCGGGCGCGGGCCTGGAGCACCTCCGTCTCGGCGGCCTCCGCGCGATGGCGGAGCGCGTCGGTGTCCTGGCGGAGGGCGTCGAGTTGGGTCTGCACGTCCGTGCCCAGGCCGGACGCCTCGGCGAGTGCCTGCTCCAGGCGGGTCCGCTCCTGCGCACGGGTGCGCTGCCGGTCGGCGATCTCCTCGTGCGTGGCCTCGGCGCGCTGGACGGCCAAACGGGCCGCCTCGGCGTCGCTCTCGGCACGAGCGTGCAGCAGGCGAGCATCGGCCCAGGCGGATTGCGCCTCCTGACGCGCCGCGTCGGTCTGGGCAGCGGTCTGGGCAGCGGCGGAGAGGGCCTGATCGGCCTCGCGCTCGGCGCGGGCGAGCCCGTCCAGCGTGGCCTGGAGATCGGACTCGTCGGGCTCCTCGGCGGCTTCGCGCCCCAACGCACCGAGGCGGTCCACGAGGCGGGCGCGGGCGGCCTCTCGGGCCTCAGCCTGTGCCCCGAGGCGGGCAGCGTCGCGACGGGCCTCGGCCAGTGACTCGCGGGCGGCATCGCGGGCGGCTTCGGCGTGGCGGACAGCCTCGCGTGCGGACTCGCGTGCGGCACGCGCCTGCTCGGCCTGCGCCGTGGCCTCCGCCAGCGCCACCGAGGCGGTCTCGGCGGCCTGCTCCGACGCGGCCAGACGCTCCGCCGTCCCGAGACGGGACACGGACGCCTCGGCGCTCCCGCCGTGGACGGCGCCCGAGCCGTCGGTCCAGGCGCCCTCGCGGGTGACGAACCGGGCGACAGGGAACCGCTCGCGGAGCCCTCGCGCCTCGGTGAGAGACGCCGCGAGGAAGACGTTCGGGAAGAGGAACGGGACGAGTGGCTCGAAGACCTCGTGGGCCATCCGGATGCGCTCGGCGAGGGGCGTGGTGCCCGGCGGCGTGGGCGAGCGCTCCTGCGGCGCCCGGCCGAGGCGCTCCAGCACGAGGAACGTCGCGCGGCCTTTGCCTGCGGCGCGAAGGCGCCCGATGGCGCGGTCGGCCTCCGCCTCGGTGCGGACCACGAGGCAGTCAGCCCACGGGCCGAGGGCGACCTCGACGGCCAACTGATCGTCCTCCGCACAGCCGACCACGTCGGCGACGGTCGGGGCCTTCCAGTCGGGGTGCTCCCGGAGAAACTCGATGGCGGCGTCCCCGACGCCCTCGTCTTGAAGCGCGTGGAGCAGCGCCACCTCGGCGCGGGCGGCCTCGCGAGCGGCACGGGCGGACTGAGTGCGCGACTCGGCGACGTCCAGCGCGGTCTGCCGCGCCTCGCGGTCCTCGCGGGCGGCGGCGAACTGCCGCTCGGCTGCGTCGAGAGCCTGGGTCAGCGGCGCGAGGTCGGGCGGGGCGGGCGCGTCGGCGGGGGCGGCGAGGGCCTGCCGCTCGGCATCGAGGCGGGACCGCTCGGCCTCGCGGAGGCGGCGGCGGTCGTCCAGGCGGTCCAGGGCGCGACGGGCCCCGGCGGTGGCCTGCTGCGCCTCACCGAGGCGTCGGCGGGCGTCCTCGCGGGCGGCGCGGGCCTGGGCGGCCTCCTCGGTGGCGGCGTCGCGAACGGCCTCGGCGGCCTCGCGCGAGACCGCGGCCTGGGTCAGCGCGTCTTCCGCCTCGGTGACCCGTCGGGCGAGGTCGTCGGCCTCCTCGGTGAGCCGACCGAGGCGGGCCTGGTCGGCGCGGTCTTCCGCGGCGATCCGGTCCAGCGCGCGGGCATCCGCGGCGCGGCGCTCGGCCCCGACGCGGATCTCGGCCTCCAACGCTCGAACCTCCTCAATGTGGGCATCGAGGTGGCGGCGTCGGGTGCCCATCTGCTCTTCCCTCGCGACGAGCGCCGTGCGCTCTTCTTCGAGCGCGGCCTCTCCGGTCGCGACCTGGGCACCGAGGCCCTCGGCGGTGTCCCGGGCGGTTTGCGCCTCCTGCTGCGCCTCGCGCTGCGCCTCGGTGAGACGGGCGTGGTCGAAGGCGATCATCGCCAGTTCCAGCGCGTGGAGGCGGTCGGTGAACCGGCGGTGGCGAGCGGCCTTCTGCGCCTGCCGCCCGAGGCTGCGGACCTGCCGCTCCACCTCTTCCAGGAGATCATCGAGGCGGGTCAGGTCGGCCTGCGTCGCGCTGAGCTTCTGGAGCGCCTGCTTCCGGCGGACCTTGTACTTGGTCACGCCCGCGGCCTCCTCGAAGAGCCGCCGCCGGTCGGACGCGTTGTCGCTCAGGATGTCCTCGATCATCTTGAGCTCGATGACCGAGTAGGCGCCCGCGCCCATCCCGGTGTCCATGAACAGGTCCAGAATGTCGCGAAGGCGGCAGGTGGTGCCGTTGAGGAGGTACTCGGAGTCCCCGGAGCGGTAGAGTCGCCGCGCGATGCGGACCTCGCCGTACTCGGTCGGCAAGACGCCGTGCGTGTTCTCGATGGTGAGTTGCACCTCGGCCATCCCGAGGGCCTTCTTCCCGGCGGCGCCGTTGAAGATGACCCCGGCCATGTTCTCGGAGCGGAGCAGCCGCGCGCGCTGCTCGCCGAGCACCCACCGGATGCTGTCCACGACGTTGCTCTTCCCGCACCCGTTCGGCCCGACGATGGCAGTCACGCCCTCGGAGAAATCGACGGTCGTCTTCTGGGCGAAGGACTTGAAGCCGTGGAGGGCGAGGTGCTTGAGGTACATGAGCGGCCCGCAGGCCCGGCGTGGAGGCGCCGGAAGATATCGGCGGGTCTGGCGGTGGCTTCACCCGACCCGCCTCGGTGGCTCCACAGACGCACCGAGGCGGGTGCGGGGGCCTCGGCCGCAGGTCTCACGAGACGAGCCGGATCACCTCGGCCTTGGTCCTACCGAGATGGTCGGCGATGTCGCCCAGGATCGCGTTGAGCGTCCCGACTCGGAGCGGGCTGTGCAGCGGCACCGTGACGTGGTGGTCCCCGTCGTCGGACGCGCGCGTGAGCCGGACGTGGCTGCCGCTCTGCCGCGTCGCCTTGCATCCTAACCTCCGCAACACGTGACTGCTCAGCCGAAGTACGCGCCGACCGGGTGAGTGGGGCGGAGCGTCAAGCTAGCCTCCGGCGCCAGAGGTCGGCGGGAGCGCGCGCGTTTTCGGTCGGCAGGGGTGAGTTCTGCGGCGTTTAGCACATTCGCCAAACAAAGTCAGGTTCGAGCATCATGTCCCGGAAGACATCCGCCGCTACGTACGCATACATCTCGGTTTTTCGAGAGCCGCTCGTAGGGGCGAGGTGGAGGTCTAGCTCGATGACACCAGCACAGGCTTGAGCGATGTCAGTGACCAACTCGGACGCCAGCAAGAATCGGTCGGAGATGTCGTCGCCCTTCCACACCTGGACCCAGACTTCCCCACGAGGCTCCCATCCTACGACACGCTCGAACTCGGGATCTGGATAAGAGTCCACCGGGCGAAGGTGGACGGTGATGGTCCTCCGGTCACCCTCAGGGTACTCACCGAAGCTGATGTCCCACCGTTCGGTTCCTTCCAGATTTTAGGGTGGCTCTGGAGGTTGGTTCGGAACCCAACGGATGGCGTAGTCCGGCCCGCTGGCGAAGTGCTCGGCTCGGTCTGCCCATCGCTTCCGAATTGAGTCGATCTCTGGAATCGGCCAGACAGGGAGGGTAGCACCGATTGCAGGGGACAAAGCAGGATGCAGGAATGCCGCAGAATCGCTTGATCAGGCGACTCCTACGTCGGGGTTGCATGGGGCCCTCACGCTGCGAGTACCTCTTCTCGGACAAAGTGAAGCCGGATAACGCTGGGCCGCTCCTCCTCGTCGAAGTGGGTGGCGACAGCGTCGCGAACCATGGAGCGTAGCTCCTCGGGTGTGTCGGCCTCGGTGTAGATGAAATGACCGAGCGCACGAGCCTCGAACCCGCCCTCGGGCGAGTCGGAGACGAGGAAGATGATCTCGTTGGCCATGGGTACCGGGGTGCCGATCAAGCTACGATGTGGGTGGCTGTTCCCGAATTCCCAAGTGCCGTTGACTGGCCTCACCGAGGCGGATCCGGTCCGCCTCGGTGGCTCCACAGACGCACCGAGGCGGGCCGCCGGACCTACTCCGCTCGGTGCACCCGCGTCAGCGTCGTGACGGTTGCTTTGGCTCCGGCCCCGCTCACGGTCTCCACTGCGCCCCATTGCGGGGAATAGTAGATCGTCACGGGATGGTTCGTTTCCGAGCCGCCCTCGGCGTCGAACCGGGCGACGATCTCCGCGCGGGCCTCGTCGTCCAGGGGGGCGCCCATGCTCTCCATCGCGCGCACCATGCCTCACCGCTGAATCCGACGTCGCCGCTGGACAGGCCCTCGATCTTCCACACGCGCACGGGCTGGTCGAGCCCGGCGATCCGGCGGGTCTCGCGGCCGGTGATGGTCAGGTCATGGAGCCACGATCCGCCCGAGACGGCGGCCTCG
>JBCCPW010000355.1:0-4479 GCA_039024735.1 Bacteroidota bacterium | reverse complement strand
GGTCTTCGCCGCAACGGATCGCCTCGCTCTCCCCCTCGATGCGGCTCGGACCGCGTGGGCCGACGGACGCCAGCGGACCGTGCTGGACCTCGGCGTCCCGCGCAACGTCCCGGCGGCTGTGGGGCATCTGCCCGGTGTGGACCTGCACGACATCGACGCGCTTGGCGCGGTCGTGGACGCCGGGCGGCAGGCACGCGTCGCGGCGGTTCCGTCTGCCGAGGCGATCGTGAAGGGAGCCCTGGAAACCCTTCAGGACGAGTTGGACGGTCTCTCGCGCGAGGAACTCGTTGCCGACTTCCGCCGCCGCGCGGAGGATGTCCGGCAAGACACGCTGTCGTACGTCTGCACGAAGTGCTCCGAGCGGACCTGCGGCACCGCGGAATCCGGCCGCGGCCCCGGACCTGGCCCGTGCAGCGACCCGGACACCATGTCCAGGGTCCTCACCAACCGGCTTCTCCACGACGTGACCGCTGCGCTGCGGTCGGGCGCGGGCGACGATGAGGCGCTGCGCCGTCTGCTCTCGCTCGACGACGATGCCTGAGACCCTCCGCCTCGGTACGCGCACGAGCCGCCTCGCGATGTGGCAGGCGGAGCACGTCGTCTCGCGGCTAAGCGCCGCATGGCCCGACCTGGACGTGGAGTTGGTCCCGTTCGTCACGAAGGGCGACACCACGCTCGACAAGCCGCTGCCGGAGATCGGGGGGAAGGGGCTGTTCACGGCCGAGTTGGAGGCGTCGCTCCTCGACGGGCGGATCGACCTCGCGGTCCACTCCCTGAAGGATCTGCCCACCGAGGACCCCGAGGGCGTCACGGTCGGCGCGATCCTGGAGCGGGCGGACCCCCGCGATGCCTGGATCTGCCCCGGCGATCACTCCCTCGACGATCTCCCCGAGGCGGCCGTGGTCGGCACGAGCAGTCCGCGCCGCGCTGCGCAGCTTCTCCGCCTCCGCCCGGATCTCACCGTCCGCTCCATCCGCGGCAACGTCCCGACCCGCATCGAGAAGGTCCGGTCCGGGAGCTACGACGCGTCCGTCCTTGCGGTCGCCGGGCTCGCCCGCCTCGGTCGGATGGACGAGGCCACCGCGACGCTTTCGTTCGGTACGATGCTGCCCGCGCCGGGACAGGGCGCCGTCGCCGTGCAGATTCGCGCCGACGATGGGCGCGTCCAGCGGCTCGTCTCGGCGCTGGACCACGGGCCGACGCGACGGGCGGTGGAAGCCGAGCGACACCTCCTCGCGGCACTCGGGGGCGGGTGCAGCGCACCCGTGGCAGCCCTCGCCACCGAGGCGGACGGCGATCTCCGCCTTCGCGGCCGGGTGCTCGCAACGGACGGGTCGGTCTGCATCGAGATCGACGAGCGGGCACCGCTGGACACCGAGGCGGTGGCCCTCCGCCTCGGGGAGGTTGCCGCCGCGTCGGCTCTCGCTCAGGGCGCCCGCGACCTGCTGCCATGACGAACCTCCCCCTCGCGGATCGCCGCCTCGTCGTCACGCGAAGTGCGGACCAAGCCGACGCGTTCGCGGACACCCTCCGAGGGCTCGGCGCCACGCCGCTGCTCGTCCCCGCGATCCGCAGCGAGCCTGCCGAGGACGCGGACGAGCTTCGCAGCATCGCCGCCACTCTGAGCAGCGCGCGATGGGTAGGCTTCACCAGCCCGAGCGGCGTGCGCCACGGCTGGCCGTTCGTCGCCGCCGCCTGGCCGGATGGGCTCCCGGACGGCCTCGGCGTCGCGGTCGTCGGCCCGGGGACGGCCCGTGCGTTGGAAGCGCACGGAGCCACCGCGACGTTCCGCCCCAGTGAGTCGACGGGCGACGCCTTTGCCGCCGAACTGCCCGTCTCGCCCGGAGACCGCGTCGTGCTGATGCGCTCCAACATCGCCCGCCGGGCTGTCGCCGAGCGCCTCCGCCAGCGCGGCGCCTCCGTCGTGGATGCCGTCGCCTACCGAACAGTGGAAGGCGCACGGGCATCCGACGTGGCGCGCGCCCTCGCGCAGCATCCCGACGCCATCACGTTCACCTCGCCCTCGACGGTCCGGGGCTTCCTGGCCTCCGTGCCAGAGGAAACCCGCCTCGGTACCGAGGCGGGAGGACCTGTCCTCGCCGCCATCGGTCCGGTCACCGCCCTGGCCGTGCGCGACGCCGATCTCGTGCCGTCCATCGTCGCCGATCCCTCCACCCTCGCGGGACTGACGGACGCCCTCGTTCGCCTTTTCTCCTGACCCATGGAAGCGGTCTTGCCTCCTCATTCCATCGCCCCGCCCGTGCAACCGGCCGCGAACCGGCCGCAGCGCCTCCGCCAGTCGGCCGCGATCCGGCGCCTCGTCCGCGAAACACGCCTGGACCCCGCGGGCTTCATCCTGCCGCTCTTCGTCGTGAACGGCGAGGGCGTCCGCCGCGAGGTCTCGTCCATGCCCGGCGTCTTCCAACTCTCCGTGGACGAGGCCGTCCGCGAGGCCACCGAGGCGGTCCGCCTCGGTGTGGGGGGCGTGCTCCTCTTCGGCATCCCCGAGCACAAGGACGCCGAGGGCTCCGCCGCGCACGATGAATCCGAGGCCGTCCAGCGTGCCACGCGTGCCATCAAGGACGAGGTGCCCGGTCTCGCCGTCATCACGGACGTGTGCCTCTGCGAATACACGGACCACGGCCACTGCGGCTTCCTCACGTGCGACGGCCATCTGGACCTGGAGGGCTCGCTGCCCCAGCATGTCGCCACCGCCGTCAGCCACGCTCGCGCCGGGGCTGACCTCGTGGCGCCGTCTTCCATGATCGACGGCGTGGTGGGCGCGATCCGCTCCGGCCTCGATGCGGAAGGGTTCACACAGGTCGGCATCTTCAGCTACGCCGTCAAGTACGCGAGCGCGTTCTACGGGCCCTTCCGCGATGCCGCCAACAGCGCCCCGGCCTTCGGCGACCGCCGGACGCACCAGATGGATCCCGCCAACGTCCGCGAAGCCCTCCGCGAGGCCGCCCTCGACGTGGAGCAGGGCGCGGACCTCCTCATGGTCAAGCCCGCCCTCGCCTACCTCGACGTGATCCGCCAAACGAAGGAGGCCTTCCCGGATCGCCCCCTCGGTGCGTACCACGTCTCGGGCGAGTACGCCATGCTCAAGGCCGCCGCCGAGCGTGGATGGCTGGACGAGCGCAGCGCCGCCCTCGAAGCCCTGACGAGCATCAAGCGGGCGGGCGCGGATCTCCTCATCACGTACTACGCCACCGAGGCGGCCCGCTGGATCGCGGAGGAACGGGGTCAGTAGCTGAAGGGGCCCGGCGCGGCGGCACCCGCTCGGTCTCTCCCCATGTCGCCCGCCTCGGTGCCGAGTGAACCTGCCCGGCCCGCACCTCTCGCGCACTCTCCGTGAAGCTGCTTCCGGGCCCGGCTCCTCCGCGATCCGCGAGCCGCCCACGACGTACGACTTTCACTCCTGACTGAAATCTCCACGATGGCACTCGACATCCAGCCCAAGGCCGTCCCGCAGCAAGCCCGGCCCACCGGCGACGGCTCGTCGTCCGGGCTCGACCTCGCCGAGCGCGGGAAGACCGCCGAGGGCGCACCGCAGACGCTCGACCGCCGCCTCTTCGTCCAGTTCCTCGCCTACACCCACTGCGACGACCCTGCCCGCCTCGGTGACGCCGCCGAGGCGGCCGGAGTTGGCGGGGTGGTGTATCAGAGCGCGCAGGACCCGCGAGGTGTGGGCGTCATCACCTTCCACGAGGACCCGGCGTTCTTTGTCGAGGATGGCCGCGCGCTGCACACGTCAGAGGCTTTCGCGGGACTGGTACCCGTTCCGGCGCTGACGATGCTCGGGCGGACGTACTCCATCGGCTACGAGAAGGACCTTCTCGGGACACTCATCGCGCGGCCGGTCAAGACGATGACCCACCCGGACTGGCCGTGGGCCGTCTGGTACCCCCTCCGCCGGAGCGGTCGGTTTGAGCGCGAGCCCCGCGACGAGCAGCGCAAGATGCTGATGGAGCACGGCGGTATCGGCCGCGCCTTCGGCCGGGGCGACTACGCCCATGACGTGCGCCTCGCCTGTCACGGCCTCGACCCCAACGACAACGACTTCATCGCGGGGCTGGTCGGCAAGGACCTCTTCCCGCTCTCGGCGGTCGTGCAGAAGATGCGGTCCACCCGCCAGACCGCCGAGTTCATCGACAACCTCGGCCCCTTCTTCGCAGGCCGTGCCGTCTGGCAGAGCGCCGGACCGTACGCCTGGGCACTGGAGCATCAAGGCTCCGGCCATTGAGGGGACAGGGCGAGTGGGAAGGGGCCAGTAGCAGACGCCTTCTCACTCCCCAGTCCTCATGGCGCAACGCGCCCCAGACGGATCACCGCCCGCCATCCTCTGCCACTGGCTCCTCCCCACTGGCCCCTTCCCTCATCATGTCCCGATTCCTCGACGCCCTCCACGGCAAACCCGTCGACGCCACGCCCGTGTGGTTCATGCGGCAGGCGGGCCGCTACCTCCCCGAGTACCGC
>JBCCPW010000354.1:0-4490 GCA_039024735.1 Bacteroidota bacterium | reverse complement strand
CGCAGCGTCCGCGAGCGGGTCGAGGACGAGATGCGGGAGAGCAACTGGCAGGCCTTCGTCGCCGCGATGGCCGAGCGCCGGTCATCCGCGGCCCCCCTCGTTGTCCTGGCCGAGCCCGATCCGTCGCCCACCGCAGCCCGTCTCCGTCAACAGGTGGAGGAGGCCTTCCCGGAGACGCGTTGGATCACCCTGTATCCCCAGGGCGACGACCCCCAGGCCCTTGGCACGCAGTTGGCCTTCGGCCGTCCGCTTCGTCCGCTCCTCAACTTCACCGAGGCGGACGTGGTCGTTTCGTTCGATGCCGACTTCCTCGGGGCGGAGGACTCCAACTCCGGTCAGAACGCGCGCGAGTACATGGCGAGCCGCCGTGTGGAGGTCCGCACCACCTCGGGCCGGACGCCCATGAGCCGCATGTACGCGGCTGAGAGCGCGTACTCCGGCACGGGTGGCATGGCCGATCACCGCCTCGCGATGAAGGCGGGCGAGGTGTCGCTGTTCGCAGCGGCTGTCGCCTCGGCCCTCGGGATCAACACCGGGGCACCCTCCAAAGACTTCACCGAGGAGGAATCGGCCGTCCTGGACGCGCTCGTTGCAGATGTCCGTGAGGCGAGCGGTCGGTCGGTCTTCGTAGCGGGCGCTGCGCAGCCGCCGTCGATCCACGCGCTCTGCGCGGCCCTCAATGCGCAGTTCGGCACGTCCGTCGTGCAGTACATCGACACCGGTGCCGAGGCGGTCCAGCCCGTCGGCCCCCAGCTTCGCGAGGCGGTGGCCGACATGCGCGCAGGCCGTGTGGGGACGCTGCTGATGCTCGGCACGAACCCGGTCTACACGCTCCCGGCGGAACTGGAGTTCACCGAGGCGATGGAGGCCGTGCCGCTGACGGTCCACCTCGGTCCCTGGCGGGACGAGACCGCCCAGCGTGTGGACTGGCACGTGCCGCAGGCGCACTACCTGGAAAGCTGGGGCGACGGACGCTCCTACGATGGCACCTTCACCATCGTGCAGCCACTCATCGCGCCGCTCTACGTGGATGCACACTCCACGCTGGAGGTCCTCGGGACGATGCTGACCGGCCGCGATGTGAGCGGGTACGACCTCGTCCGCGAGTCCTTCGCCGACCGGATTGGGACAGCGGGCACCCAGTCGTTCGAGAACACGTGGCGGACGCTCCTCCACGATGGCTTCCTGCCGGACTCGCAGTTCCCGGTGCTTTCCGCCTCGGGCGCGAGCACGCCGGACCTGTCGCGTCTTCAGCCTGCCGAGGCGGAGAACATCGAACTCGTCGTTCGCCTCTCGCCGACACTCTACGACGGCCGGTTCTCCAACAATGCCTGGATGCAGGAGGCGCCGGATCCGGTCACCAAGATGGTCTGGGACAACGCGGCCGTCATGAGCGCGGCCACGGCCGAGGCGCTCGGGGTCACGTCCGGTATCGACAAGCAGACGATTCTGGCCGACACGGTCACGATCACGGGTGCAGGCGATGCCACCGTCACCCGGCCCGTCTGGATCCAACCGGGCCACCCGGACAATTCCATCACGGTCACCCTCGGCTACGGCCGCGAGATTGAGACCGACCGCGTCATCAACGACCGGCACCTCATCGCGCGGCTCTTCGACAAGGACGTGGACATCTACCGTCCGGGACCGCTGACCAACGGGGTGGGAGGCGCCGTGGAAGGGCTTCGCTCGTCCAATTTCTTCCCGGTGATGCCGGGCGTCGGGGTCACGAAGGCAGGCGAGGGCTTTCAGATCGTCACCACGCAGGACCACGGCTCCATGGAGGGCCGCGACATCGTGCGGATGCTGACGGCGGAGCAGTACGTGGAGGATCCCGGGTTCATTCAGGACCAGATCCACCTCATTGAGGACACGCCCTGGGAGGACTTCCCGCCGCTCTGGAACGAGCCCAACAACGCGGCCAACGACGAGCGCATCGGCAAAGCGATGTACTCCGAGAACCAGTGGGGGATCGCGGTTGACCTGAACTCGTGCCACGGCTGCAACGCTTGCGTGGTGGCCTGCCAGGCGGAGAACAACATCCCCGTGGTCGGCAAGGATCAGGTGGGCCGAGGGCGTGAGATGAGCTGGATCCGGATGGACCGCTACTACGTCGGTGGCGAGGAGACCGACCGGCCCGGCATGGTCTCCATGCCGATGATGTGTCAGCACTGTGAGAACGCACCGTGCGAGCAGGTCTGCCCCGTCGCCGCAACGGTCCACTCCCCGGACGGCCTCAACGCGATGATCTACAACCGGTGCATCGGGACGCGCTATTGCGCCAACAACTGCCCGTACAAGGTCCGCCGGTACAACTTCTACAACTGGACCAAGACGCTGCCCATCGAGGTCCAGATGCAGCAGAACCCGAGTGTGACGGTTCGGTACCGAGGCGTGATGGAGAAGTGCACGATGTGCATCCACCGCATCCGTCAGGTGCAGCAGTACGCGCACATTGAGGACCGCGACCTGAGCACGGAAGACATCGAGTACGTCTCGGCGTGCGAGGAAGCCTGTTCCACGGGTGCCTTGGTCTTTGGTGACCTCGCAGACCCGGACAGCGAGGTCAATCGGGTCAAGCGCAACAGCCGCAACTATGCGCTGCTGGCGGAGCTGGCCGTGCGGCCTCGCGTGACCTACCTCGCGCGCCTCCGCAATCCGAACCCGACCCTCGTTGCGGCCGGGTACGATCCCTACCATGCGGAGGACGATCACCACGGCGGCGACCACGGCGCCGACGAGCCCTCCACCGAGGCGGAATCCCTCGACGCCTAAGCCTGCCCTTCGCACCGTCCGCGAGATCCCCTCGTCCCTATGGCTACCGTCACCTCACGCTCTGCCTACGCCGACCCCGGCGGCAACGGTCACTCCGGCAACGGGCATTCTGGAGACGGGGCGCTCGCCAAGACTCTGGAGGATGCGCCCCTGGTGCAGGGCAACCTCTCCTTTCATGACATCACCGAGGTGGTATCGTATCACACGGAGAAGAAGACACCGCTGAGCTGGTTTCTGGCGTTCTCTCTAGCGCTCACGGGAGTGGGCATCCTCGGGCTGGCAGTCGCCTACCTCGTGTGGAACGGGCCGGGGGTGTGGGGCCTCAACAACCCGGTGGGCTGGGGATGGGCCATCGTCAACTTCGTGTTCTGGGTGGGCATCGGGCACGCGGGTACGCTGATCTCGGCCATTCTCTTCCTCTTTCGCCAGAAGTGGCGCACAAGTATCAACCGCACCGCCGAGGCGATGACGCTCTTCGCGGTGGCGTGCGCGCTTCTTTTCCCGACCTTCCACGTTGGGCGTGTGTGGGCGGTCTACTGGATGCTTCCGCTGCCGAACCAGATGGCGATGTTGCCCCAGTTCAAGAGTCCGCTGCTCTGGGACGTGTTCGCGGTCTCCATCTACGGGACGGTCTCGCTGCTCTTCTGGTACGTCGGTCTCATCCCTGACCTTGGGACCATCCGCGACCGGGCGGTCAAGGCAGGCCGGATGCTGCGGGCGCGCATCTTCGGCTTCTTCTCGCTGGGGTGGACGGGCTCCAATCGGCACTGGCGCCACTACGAGCGGGCCTACTTGCTTCTCGCGGGCCTCGCGACGCCCCTCGTGCTTTCGGTGCACTCGGTCGTCTCGTTCGACTTCGCGGTGTCCATTGTGCCCGGGTGGCACACCACCATCTTTCCGCCCTACTTCGTGGCGGGCGCCATCTTCTCCGGCTTCGCGATGGTGGTGACGCTGATGGTCGTCGCGCGGAAGATCTACGGGCTGGAGAACCTGATCACGCTGGATCACCTGGAGAAGATGAACATCATCATCTTGGTGACCGGCACCATCGTGGGCTTTGCGTACATCACGGAGTTCTTTATCGCGTGGTACGGACAGGTGGTCTACGAGCAGTATGCGTTCGTCAACCGGATGTTCGGTCCATACGCGTGGGCCTACTGGATTATGATGAGTTGCAACCTCATCTTCCCCCAGGTCTTCTGGTTCAAGAAGTTCCGTCGATCGATCCCGATCATGTTCGCGATCTCGATCACGACCAACATCGGGATGTGGTTCGAGCGCTTCGTGATCACGGTCACCTCGCTCCACCGGGACTACCTCCCGTCGTCCTGGGACTACTACCAGCCGACGATGTGGGACGTATTGCTCTACATCGGATCGTTCGGGCTCTTCTTTACCCTCTTCCTCCTGTTCCTGCGCTTCCTCCCGATGGTCGCGATGGCGGAGGTGAAAGGGGTCATGCCGCAGGCCGATCCGCACTTCTACCACCACGGCGACGGCCACGCCACCGGGCACGCCGCACTTGTGGAGCCCACCGAGGGCGCAACCTACCCGCAGGCCGACTCGCCTGACGTTCAGACGCAGGGCGCCGCGGACGCTCCTGACGACGCCCGCTAACCGAAGCCGCCCCTCCCATGCTCAGTCGCATCCGCCAGACCCTCGACGCCCGGGCGAACCAGCACGTCGGCTACCTCGCCGAGTTCTCCGACCCGGGG
>JBCCPW010000353.1:0-4491 GCA_039024735.1 Bacteroidota bacterium | reverse complement strand
TCCACTCGACGCGCGTTGATGAGAGTCGCGAAGCTGACCCCCATGTTGTCATTGAGCAGTTGCGACAGCCGACTCGGCGCGACGTCCAGCACGTCCGCGAGGCTGGCCACGGTTACGTCTGGGTTCGCGAACACTCTCTCTTCCTCTAGGGCGACCTCCAGCCGCGCGATGAGAGTGTCAGCCTCCGGCGCGAGGATCTTCTTGTCCGCGTACCGAACGGTCGAAGATGGCGACACTGTCAGCCGACGGCGCATCCACAGGGCCGCCATCGCCGAGGCGTAGAGCACAAACGAGAACACGAGCGGGCCGAGGACATAGCTCGTCACCAGCGAGATCGCGAAACCCGTTGCGGCAGCGGTGGTGGCCAGAAAAACACCCATCGCGAGAACGAAGCGCTCGGGAGTGTCCGTCTGCTTCGATCCGGGGCGATGACGATACAGGTCCACCGCGGTGGCGACGACATACGCGCCAACAATCGCGTGGATGACAAACCGAATGCGATGATCCCAGACAAAGACGTGTGCCTCGAACGGATACACCGCCCCAACGAGGGCCACTCCGACCAGCGCGACGCCCATGTGCCAGAGGTTCACGTCAGACCATCCACTGGGATCGGTCAGACAGGCCCGCACCGTTGTGAACAGTGCAGGACCGATGATCAGTTGGGCCGCCAGACCGAGGTAGATGTATCGCCACGGGATGGCCCCCTCGAAAAAGTGGAAGCAGGACACGCCCACGCGGAGGCAGAACAAGGCCAGGAGCACTCCAGCGAGCGACATCCAGACGCGCCTCGGCCTGACGAACCCGATCAAATAAGCGCTTGCCAACACCCCGTTGAAGACTCCAAGCGCGCTGAAGAAGAACAGGAGGTGACGAGGCAGCATGTCGCGTCCAGCGAGGTCTCGGTCAGACGTGTGGAGCCGAGGCGCACGTCGTGGTCACCTCCAGAGTCCAGAGACGGGCAACGTGTGCATGTCGCGATCGTTGCATCGCTCGCTCCGTTCCCACGCCCTCCCTCCATCTCACCCGGCTGCTCTCGCACGAGATGGATGCTACCCGCCCAGTGCCGCCTCGGTGCCCCCGCCTCGGCACCGAGGCGGGAACGTGTCAGCCGCCCAGCGCGCGGGTCGCCAGCGCGAGGCCGTCCACGGACTGCCGCCGGTTGGGCGCGCGGTCCAGCGAGGCCCGGAAGGCCTCTGCCGCCGCCTCGGGCTGGTTCATCTCCAGCAGGAGGTACCCCAATGCCTCATTGGACGGGATCGTGGGCGTGGGCGGGCCGAACGTGAGCGGTGCGGCCGTCTCCGCCTCGGCGGCCCGACGGAGAAGGTCGAGCGCGGTCTCGCGGTCGCCGTCATGCTGGTGGATGGCCGCGGCGAGGCTGTGCGCGGCTCCGTGGACGGTCCAGCTGACATCGTCCGGGTCCTCGGTCTCGTCGATCCGCATCTCCAGGGCTTCGAGCAGAGCGCTGGCCTCGTCAGCATCTCCAACGGCGAGCGCGGCCAGCCCTCGCGCGTGGGTGTCGACGGCGTGGATCCAGAGCCCCTGATCCTCGGCGGAGGCCCACGTCGTGAGCCGATCCCAATCGCCGAAGGCTAGGGCGTGCTGCGCCGTGACGCGTGTCGCGTGGGCCGTGGCCGTCCGGCCGGAGCCAGACGCGGCATCTCTTTGGGCGACGACCACGAGGCTGTCGGCGAGGGCGCGCTCGCCCGTCTGCGTCGCGGCGTAGTGCCACCACGCGAGCGCGTGCCAGCCGTGGCCGTTGAGCGGTTCGCCTCGACGCTCGCTCGCGGCACGGGCGGCGTCGTAGGAGCGCTGGTTCATGTCGCGCGTCTCCTCCCACATCCCGAGCGAGAGGTAGATGTGGCTCGGCATGTGGAGCGCGTGGCTCGCGTCCGGCGCGATGCGGTCGTAGACGCGGGCCGCACGAAGGCCGAGCGGCGCGTGGACCGGGTCGTCGTAGGCGTGGATGAGGTAATGCGCGGCGCCAGGGTGGCGGGGGTTCTGGGCGAAGACCTCTTCCGCCACGGCAGCGGCCCGCATGTAGATGCTGAAGTCGCGCCCTTCGTGGGCAGTGCCGAGGAGCGCGAGAGCGTAGAACGCACGGGCGTCGAGGTCGTCGGGGTGGTTCTCCGCGAGGGCCTGCATGGCGACAGCGTAGCGGTCGTCGCGCGTTTCCTTGTCGAAGGTGTCATCCCCGGGCTCACCGAAGAGGAAATCGAGCGTGCGGAGGTAGTCGCTCTCGCGCGGCGTGATGGCGACGAGGTTGGCCTCCATGCGCGCGAGGGCGTCGTGGGCCGCGTCGCGGTCCTGCCGCATCCAGATCGGATGGTTGTGGGTCATCGCCTCGCCCCAGTACGCCATCGCGAAGCTGGGATCGATGGCCTGCGCCTCGCGGAAGGCGTCGCGCGCGTCGTCGTACTCGAACGAGTGGAGCAATAAGAGCCCCCGCAGGAACGGCTCCTGGGCCGCCTCGGCGCCGGAGTTGTCGAAGGTGGTCTCGCCGAGAGACTGGGAGAGAGCGGGCGCGGCGAGAGACAGCCCGAGAGCTAGGACGAGGAGGAAACGCATCGGAGAGAGCGAAAGACGGTGGTCTGAAAGAGGAACCCGGCGATGGGTTCCTCCGCCTCGGTACCGAGGCGGGAAACTCGGCTTGAAGAACGCGATCAGGCGGTGACGAGAAGGGGGAAGACTCCCTGCTCAGGTCGAGACAAACGGCACTACGGGGATGATCGGTCCCACCAGATGAGGAGCAGAGAGCGTCCCGCTGCTAGGGACGGAGCGGTGGAGTAACCTAGCATCCCGTCGTCTTGTCTCCTCAATGCCGCGTTCTCTCGTGATGCTTTGGCTGGGGGCTTTCAGCTTCCTGTCCTGCGCTCCGTCCGACCAGCCAACGGCCGACCAGGCCATCGTCCTGATCAACGCGGCGATCTACACGGTGAATCCTGAGCAGCCATGGGCGGAGGCCATCGCATTCGAGGACGGCATCATCCTCGCCGTAGGAGACGAGCGCGAGGTGTTGGAAGCAGCCGGACCCGATGCGTTCGTGGTGGACCTTGAGGGGCGAATGGCAATGCCAGGTGTTCAGGACCCGCATCTCCACGTGCTCGAAGCCGGGATCAACGACGACCTGTGCCTCTTGCCCTCTCTCGCGTCACTGAGCCGCTACGAAAGGCTGATCCAGCAATGCGCCGAGCAGCAGCCTGGAGATGGTTGGGTTCGAGCAGCAGGCGTCGCGACGTACGCCCTCCTTGAACAGCGCGAACGTCCCCTTGATGTGCTCGACCGTGCTGTCCCGGATCGCCCCGTTCTGATTCTGGATGACCTGGGACACGGGGCATGGGCCAACTCGCGAGCGTTCGAGGCTGTCGGCTACACCGAGGCGTCCGAGGATCCTCCCGGTGGCATCCTCCACCTGGACGCGGCGACTGGTCGCCTGTCTGGCATTGTGCTCGAAAACGCCCAGCAAGCCCTCCGGACAGCCTCGCTCCCTCCGACTCCAGATAACCTCGACGCGGCGTACGACGGACTTCTCGATGCTCTCGACATTCTGGCCCGGAACGGGATCACGAGCGTCAGTGATGCCGGAGGCTACTGGACGCGAGGCAACGAGACGGTCTGGCAGCGCGCGGAGGACGAAGGCACTCTGACCGTACGCGCGAGCAATGCGCTCTACGTGTTCCCGGACGTGCCCATCCAGGACCAACTCGACGAACTGGCGGCCCGTTTCTCAGACGAGCCCGACGCGCTGCTTCGGTTCAACCAGGCCAAGCTCTACGTGGATGGGATCCTGGACCAGGGGACGAGCGCGCTGCTCTCACCGTACACCCGCTCGTTCGGCTACGACCAGATTCCGGAAGATGGCTTCCTTTACTTCCCCGCGGCTTTGCTGAATGAGTACGCCCGCGAGTTGGACGCAGCGGGGTTCCAACTTCATTTCCACGTGACCGGCGACCGAGGCGCCCGTTTGGCCCTCAATGCCATCGAGGCGGCTCAGCTCTCGAACGGAACGCAGGACGCTCGGCACCGCCTGACACACCTGTACCTCGTGGATGAACAGGACCGCCCACGGTTCGCAGACCTCGGAGTCGTCGCCGACTTTCAGCTTGCTCCCAGTTCGATCCATCCGTCGTATGTCACGGACATTGAGGGGTTCATCGGGCGAAGGTCCACCCAACTCCTTCCCGCCGCATCCCTCCGAGACGCTGGGGCTACGCTGGCGCTGAGCAGCGATTGGGATGCGGATGTGCTGTCTCCCTTCGTCAAGATGGAGGCGGTGCTTTCACGACCTGAGGAAGGGATTGAGCGGCTGGAAGACGCCATCCAGTTGATGACGCTGAACGCGGCTTACCTCCTCCATCACGACGACTCGACGGGTTCTCTCGAACCCGGAAAGCTCGCCGACCTCATCGTGCTTGACCGCAACCTCTTCGGGACGCCGCTTCGAGACATCGCGAGTACCCGCGTCTTGCTGACCCTCCTCGGTGGCGAGGT
>JBCCPW010000352.1:0-4513 GCA_039024735.1 Bacteroidota bacterium | reverse complement strand
CGGTGGCGGGCTCACGCTCGGTGTGGGCGCTGAGGTCCGGTTGAGCCGGAAGCTCGCCATCGAGGCGGCGCTCCACGCGACGGGCGGCCGGTTCGACGAACTGCAAACCCGCGATGTGGACTACCGCAACTTCGAGGATGTCGAGTTCGGCTCCGGCCAGGTCGAGGTCGGCCTGACGTGGCGGCCGTGGGCCAAGACCTCGCGCCGTGACCGCGATCGTCGGCGCAACCGTCGGCACTGATCGGCCCGTCCGGATGTTGCCCTCCGCCTCGGTACCGAGGCGGGGGGTGTCACCGGGCCAACTCCAGCACGAGCGCCGTCATGGCGGGGACGGTCAGCGTCTCGCCGTCCACGCGGACGGTCTCGCCCGTCACCACATCGCGGCCGGTGGTGTAGCCCGTGAGTCGTTCCGCGAAGCGACCGAGGCGGAGGTCGTGGGGCTCGTCGGCGGTGTTGAGGACGGTCATGACGGCCTCCGTCTCGGTCCAGCGAAAGAGGACGTAGGTGTCATTTTGTGGGATGAAGTGCGTGGTGCGGCCGTGATGGACCGGCGCGGACGTCTGCCGCCAGCGGGTCAGGGCGCGGGCGTAGGCGTGCATTGAGGCCTCTCGCTCGTTCCGGCCCTCAGCGGTGAACACGGAGCGCTCGTCACCGGGCCAGCCGCCGAGCATCGGGGAGCGCTTGTAGCCGTCTTTGCCCGTGAACGGCCCGTTCGGCATCGCGAGTTCGGTCCCGTAGTAGACCTGCGGCGTGCGCGGCAGTGTCATGAGCAGCGCGTAGGCGGCTCTGAGCTTGGCCTCGCTCTCGCCCAACATGCTGAAGACGCGCGGGAGGTCGTGGTTGTCGAGGAAGGCGACGGCGCTCGAGGGGTCGGGGTACATGATGTCCTCGGCGAGCGTGTAGCGGAGGCGGTGGACGCCTTCGGCCCACCCCGTCGGCTCGTTGAGGGCGCGGACGATGGCGTTTTGGAGTGGGAAGTCCGTCACGCTCGGCAGAGGCGACGGGACGGTCTCGGTCGGGCTTTCGAAGCCGTCCTGCCAGTACGCTGTGTGCACGGGGCGCTGCATCCACGTCTCGCCGACGATGGTGAAGTCCGGGAACTCCTCGCGGACGTGCGCAGCCCATCGCGCCATGTAGCGCTCGTTGGCGTACGGGTACGTGTCCATGCGGATGCCGTCGATGCCGCTCGTCTCGATCCACCAGATGGTGTTCTGGAGCAGGTAGACCGCCAGCAGATCGTTCGTCTGATTGAGGTCGGGCATCTCGGTCACGAACCAGCCCTTTTCCATCTGGTCGAGGTCCGCGCGAGAGACGTACGGGTCGGTGGCCGTGGTGACGCGGTAGTTGGTGATGCCGTACTCCTCCAGGCTGTGCAGCCAGTCCTGTGTCGGGAGGTCGTTCATCCACCAGTGATGATCCCCGATGTGGTTGTGGATCATGTCCATGATGACGGTCATGCCTCGCGCGTGGACGGAGTCGACGAGGGCGGTGTACTCGGCGTTGGTGCCGAACCGGCGGTCCACGCGGTACAGATCCGTCGCGGCGTAGCCGTGGTAGGCGCCGTACGAGGCGGGCATGTCGTTCTCAAGGACGGGCGTGAACCAGATGGCGGTCATGCCGAGGTCCGCGATGTAGTCCAGGTGCTGCTGGACGCCCGCGAAGTCCCCGCCCTGGCGCGCGTCGAGGTCGGCACGGTTCGCGCCTTCGAGCATTCCCGGGATGGAGTCGTTGGCCGTGTCTCCGTTGGCGAAGCGGTCCGGGACCATGAGGTAGATCACGTCCTCGGGACCGAATCCCTGGGCGTACGTGCCGGGCTCTCGGGTGCGCTCGTGGAGGTCGTAGTCGAGCGTCGTGTGGCCGTCCGGGCCGGTGAAGGTGAACGCGAGGGTGCCCGCCTCGGCGTCGTCGTGGAGGGTGAGATCCAGGAAGAGGTAGTTGGGGCTCTCCACCTGGATGGCGCGGTCCAGCGTCACGCCGGGGTGCGGAGCCATCGCGGCGCGCGTGTGCCCGATGCCGTCGCCGTGGACGAGGATCTGAAGGTCCTCGTGGACCATCCCGGTCCACCAGTGCCCGGGCTCGACGCGCTCGATGCTCGGCTGGGCGAGCACCGCGAGGGGAAGGAGCAGGACGGCAAGGACGAGGTGGCGCATAGAGAGGGGAGCAGCAGGCTCTCACGATACGCCGGATGGAATGCGACGGTCCCCGCCTCGGTGGCTTCGCGGCCGTACCGAGGCGGGCGAGTCAAGGCGGCTGAACTAACGGGGGAGGGATCTCTCCACTTGGGGAGATCCCACTCTGCCTATCCGAGAATGCGCTCTCGAGGACGACTCCTGACACTCATCCTCCGCCTTCCGCCTCGCGTCCGCCTCGGTGGTTCCAGAGCCGCACCGAGGCGGGGAGTTCAGCGCTCGGCAGCGGTCGTCGTGCGGGCGTCCAGCCAGGCGAGGAGTGTGTTGTGCAACTCCGGGACGCGCGTCCACTCGCGGCGATAGCGCTGGGGCCATGTGCCCTCGCCCACGACCGCCTCGGGACGCTCCAGGGCGTGGCCCATGTTGAGCACGGTGACGCTCGCGTCGGGGTTGTCCGCGAGGAGACGGTGGAGCAGCGGTTCGTTGTGCCGAGGCGGGACAATCCAGTCGTCAACGCCGAGGAGGGCGAGGAAGGGACGGTCCCACGCTTCAAGGGCAGGCTTCGGGTCGAGGCCGGGCATCCGGGCGTAGTAGTCGAGGTCGGGGAGGCCGAGGCTGTCGGGGATGAGCGCGTGCTCGGCCCATCGCGCCTCGCGGGCCGGACCGTTGATGGCCTCGTATTCGTCCCACGCCGCGCCGCGCTGTGCCATCGGGATGAGACTGCGCTGGTACTCGAAGGCGGCGGCGTACTCCGCCTCGGTGTAGGCCGTGCCCGACCGACGCATGAGTTGCGTGGTGGTGTGGCCCTGCTGGTCGGCAAGGTCTTCCGCCGGGCCGACCGTCGTGATGAGGAAGGCCACGTCGTCTCGGCCCTGGGCGGCGATGGGGGCGATCCAGCCGCCTGCGCTGTTGCCCTGGAGCCCGATCTGTGCCGGGTCCACCTCGGGCTGCTCGCCGACCCAGTCCAGCATCGCGCGCACGTCCGCGATGCGCTGGGCACTCGTGACGGTCGCGGCGTTGCCGGTGGAGCGACCCTGGCCGCGTCCGTCCCAAACGACAGCGGCCACCCCGCTTCGGGCGTAGAGCCGCGCGATCCAGGTCATCTCCCAGCGACCGCCGTAGCCGCGCCCGGTGACGAGAACGACAACCGGGTGGGGACCGCCTCGGTACTCGGGCTCATCGGGGAGGACGAGGGCACCCGCGAGTGTATCGCGCCCAGAGACGACCGTGAACTCGCGCTGGCGGAATCGCGGGGGACCGAACGGCACGACGCGCTGGAAGAAAACCCTCGCCACCACGGAGTCGTCGCGGGAGACCGTCCCGCGGAGGTTCTGCTCGGACAGGTCCACCAGCAGCCGCATGTCGCCGAAGAGGCCCGAGGTCAAGAACCCGTCGCCCGGCTGGCCCGCCTCGGGCGGCTCGTAGGTGAACGTGTAGGGGAACGACTCGTAGCCGTCGTAGGGCTTGATGAGCGTCGTCGCGAGGCTGTCGCCGATCACCTCCATCTCCAGGTTGAAGAGGGTCGGGGTGCCTGCCTCGGTCAGGGCCCCGGCCCACGTGCCCGCGAGGCCGGGCGGAATCGGTTGGGCGGTGACAGGGGCGGCGAGAGAGACCGCCAGTACAGTCAGAAACAGCGAGGCGCGCATCGCGGAAGACGGGTGAGATGGGCAGAATAGCAGACGGGCCGCCCCCGAGGTGGAGGCGGCCCGAGGCGGGGCGCTGGACCTTAGTGGTGGCTGCGGCTGGCGCGGCGCTGCGGCGGCATCTCGCGAGGCATGAGCACGCGGTCGATGACGTGGATGCGGCCGTTGGAAGCTTCGATGTCCGTCGCAATCAACTCGGCGTTGTCGATGCGGGAGCCGAGGGAGAGGGCCTCGCCCTGGACGGTGTCGAGTTCGTCCAGGCGGCCGATCTCGCGGGCGCTGAAGTCACCCGGCACGACGTGGTAGGTCAGGATGGCGGTCAACTGGTCGCGGTTCTCCGGGCGGAGGAGCGTCCGAATCGTGTTGTCACCGAGGCGGGCGAAGGCCTCGTCGGTGGGCGCGAAGACGGTGAAGGGGCCGTCGCTCTTGAGCACGTCCACGAGGCCCGCGGCCTGCACGGCGGCGACGAGGGTCTCGAAGTCGTCGTTGCTCGCGGCGATGTCGACGATGTCCTTGTGTTGCTGGGGAACGGCTGCGATGAGAAGGGGCAGCGCGAGGAGAGTGGCGAAGAGGGCGCGGAGTCGCATGGGTCTGAAGGGTTGGTCGGTCGCGGCGGGAGTGCCGGGTGGAGGCTCCACGGGGGATCCCACCGGCGGGGTCCACGCAATCGGCCAGCGGCGGGCGCGAGGGGACGAGCGGCGGCCTCGCGCGGCAAGTGGGGGATGGGGGATGGGGGATGGG
>JBCCPW010000351.1:0-4535 GCA_039024735.1 Bacteroidota bacterium | reverse complement strand
GGCGGAGTGGGTTGGGGTGACGGAGATGCTCGTGGAGGCGGTCGCGGCGAAGACGGCCGACGAGATCGAGCGCGTGCGGCGCGCGCAGGCCGCGACGTGCGAGATTCTGAGGAGCGTGTACCCGTTATTGCAAGCAGGTGTCACAGAGCGCGAGACCGCAACCGAACTCGTGACTCGGCACCTGCGGGCGGGCGCTGAGCGGATGGCGTTCGAGCCCATCGTCGGTTCGGGGCCGAACGGGGCCTTGCCCCACGCAAGGGCGGGAGACCGTCCACTCCAGCCCGGTGATCTCGTAGTGATCGACGTGGGCGGCATCTTCGACGGCTACGCGTCGGACCTGACTCGAACGGTCGCCATCGGCGAGCCCGACGACGAGGCTCGGGACGCGTACGCGGCAGTCCTTCGCGCGAACGAGGCCGCCATTGCGGGGGCCACGGCGGGAGTCACCGGTACGGACCTCGACTCCCTTGCACGGGACGTGCTCACCGAGGCGGGACTCGACAACTACTTCACCCATAGCCTCGGGCACGGGGTCGGTCTGGACGTGCACGAATGGCCGCGGCTGTCTCAGGCAGTTGAGCACACGCTCCCCGTCGGGGCCACGGTCACCATTGAGCCGGGGGTGTATCTCCCGGGACGGTTCGGCATCCGCATCGAAGATGTGATCGCACTCACGGCCGACGGCTGCGACAACCTGACCCCGCTTTCGAAGGAGTTGGTGGTGCTGTAGGACGAGGTCCAGAATCACACGTTCGGGTGACGGTGGCTCACGGCTCGGCCGTGAGATTGGGGCTGCACGGCGTTTCGTGCCTCGCCACTTGCCTCCCGTTCCATGACTCCGGTCTCACGTTTCGGCCTCTTCGTCCTCGGTCTCGCTCTCCTGGTCGTCGCGCCACCTGCTCAAGCCCAGTCGCTTTCTCTGTCCATCTCCTCCTATGCCCGCGGAGAGGTCGAGAACACCGACATGCGCGCCTGGCTTGCGGATCATTTCCAACTGACGTTCGACGGGCGTGGGCAGACCAATGCGTCACTTACCATCCTCCTGATCCACGATGGCGAGATCCTGACGGATTACACGTCCAGGCCGTTCGCGGTAGGAGGGCGTCAACGCTCCCTCGATGCTGTTCTGCCGGAAGCAGACTGGTTCGAAAGAGCCGCTACCGTTCACGACCCGCGCAGTGCCTCGACCCGAGGGTTCTTGCCGAGTTGGATCACGGGGTGGTTCGATTGGGGGGGAGGACGATGATCCCCCAGGTCCGTACGACGGCTGGACGCGCGAGCAGTGCTTCACTCTCCCCCCGGTGCTTGTGCAAGAGTGCTTAGATGCCGTCGGAGCGCGGAAACTGCATCAGAGCATCCCGACAAGAGGCACCTCGGTGGTAGTCGTACCAACCTCGTTGGATCGAAACGTGCCTGCAAGCGGTGGCGGTGTTCTCACCTTCTCCGGCGACTGATCCCATGGAGTCCCGTGGCGCTGTGTGACGCCAACGGAAGGACTGCACGATCTTGGGGCTCCGTTCCCGAACGGATTCCAGTCCCACCGCCTCGGTGCGTCGTCTGACGCTCGGGGCGACCGATTTGTGCGTGTCGCTTTCGTCCTTCCCGGCCCCGCCCGCGTCCCGATGGGAGGCGTTGCCGTGGTGATGCGCCATGCCGACGCGCTCGCGGTTCGTGGCCACGAGGTCAGCGTGATCGAGCCCACGCGTCCTGCCGGAGCGCTTCGGGCAGTGGCCGTGTCTGCTCGGGACCGGCTTCATGGTGTGTCGGGCCAGCGGGCTCATGTGGCGGCCCACGCACGCGTGCGACGTGTCCGTCAGGTAGACACAGCGTCGGTCGGCACACAGGATGTGGTGGTGGCTACGGGGTACCAGACCGTCCCGTGGGTCGAAGCGCTATCTCGTGGGTGCGGGCGCCCGGTTCTCTTCGCACAGCACGACGAGCGCGTGTTGAACCCCCGCCAGTCGCACCGATGGTGGAACACGACGATGCCCCGGATCGCGGTCTCCGAGTGGCTGTGCGCCCGCCTCGGTGATGCGGGAAAACCGTGCCTCGGGGTCGTCCCCAACGCCATCGACCCGTCGCGATTCCACGTCACATCTCCTCTCGAATCGCGTCCTGAGGCCGTCATCGCACTCTATCACCGTCACCCGGCCAAAGGTCCTGAGACTCTCGTCTCCGCCTTGCGTGAGATACGCTCGCAGCGTCCGGCCGCTCGACCCACGGTCGTCTCTTCGCGTCGCCCGAGTCACCGGCTGCCCGAGGGCGTCCGGATCCTTCTCCGTCCATCACGCGACGAACTGGTTGCGGACCTCAACCGATCCTCCATCGTGCTGCACACGGCGCAACTCGAAGGATGGGGCTTGTTTCCGATGGAAGCGGCCGCGTGTGGCTGTGCCGTCGTGGCGACGGCGAGCCTGGGGCCACGAGAGTATCTCCGACCAGACGTCAGCATGGTCGAAGTCCCCGTGGGTGATGGCGAGGCAATTGGTAGGGAGGCCGTTCGATTGCTGGCCGAGCCGGATCGGCGGATCCCGTTGGCCACGAGCGCCGTCGCGGATGTCGCTCGGTTCTCGTGGGAGGCGTCGCACGACCGGTTCGAGCAGTTCCTGGATCGGGTTGTCACCGAGGCGCCATGACGGTGGCTGTCGTCGTCCCGGTGTACAACGCGGCGTCCGTGCTGCCCTGGAGTGTGCCCGCGATTCTGGCGCAATCGGGTGTCTCCCAGTGGGTGTTCGTGGACGATGGCTCGACCGACGACTCCGCCACACGTCTTGAGGCTCTGATCGGTTCGCACCCGTCCGCCTCGGTGCGTCGAATCAGAGACAACAGGGGCCGCGCGCATGCTCGCAACCGGGGGATCGAGGCGGTCGCCGAGGCGGACGTTGCGGTGTTTTTCGATGCCGACGTGGCGCCGCCGCCCGGGACCGTCGAGGCGTTCGTTCGTGCGTTGTCCCATACCGAGGCGGTGGCGGCCGTTGCCCCCATTCATCACCTGGATCCACCCAACGATCTGTACGGTGCCTATGTGCGTCGCGGGACGCGTGGCCTCGGTGCCACCGAGGAGGGAACGAGTGTGCCGTGGCGCTACTTCGTGACCGCCGCCTGCGCAGTGACGCTGGAGGCGCTCCGCGAGGCCGGTGGTTTCGACGAGCGCATCCGGTACGGCGAAGACCTCGCCCTGGCGGTCTGCCTCGATGCGGCGTACGGGCCGGGCGCTCTCCGCTCCATCTCCATCCCCGTGCCTATGCGCGATACCTCGACCCTGGACCGGGCATTGGCCGACGTGCACCAGTTCGGCCGGGAACTGCGCCGTCTCGCACGTGAGCATCCCAACGCACTGCGGGTGGCGGGACTGCCGCGTTGGTTCCCGACGGCCGCCCGGTGGTACCCGAGGCCGCTGGGCCGGATTGCAGCGAGCGTGGGGCATCGCCTCGGGGCTCACCTCCCCGTACCGATGCAGGCATCCGTTGCGCGATGGATGCTTGGAGAGACCCTGATGCAGTCGTTCGCTGCATCGCGCTCCGCCCACACGGTCTCAAAAGCGGGGTGACCGTTCGATAGTTTGGGCCTGTCCACGCGCCGTTCCGTGCTCTCTCTCCCCAGCATCCCCGAGTCTGTCTCCGTTGCGGTTGATGCAGCGGAGGCTATCGTGCGTGAGGGAGGGGTCTCGGAGGACGTGATCAGCCGCGTGACCCTCGTCGTTGCCGAAGCGATTGCGAATGCCATCGAGCACGGCAGCGATGCCACCGGCACGGGGGAGGTGCTGTTGGATGTCCAGGCCGACGCCGACGTGGTCAGGGTTCGTGTTCGGGATGGAGGGGAGGGCGTGTCGGCGTCGCGTCTCCAGTCGGCCTCTTTGCCTGACGATCTTCTCCAGACGCACGGGCGAGGGCTGTACCTGATTCGAGTCCTCAGTGACGAGGTGGACGTGACCGATGGATGGCTCCACCTCGTCTTCTTGGAGCGCTCTACGTGAAGAGGTGGGGCCCGACAGTCAGTCTGTTTCTCTTCGCGGTGGGTCTGCTCTGGACCGCGAGAGAGCCCGCCTCGGGCGCGATGTGGCGGGTCGCCTTTGTGGTTCTCACGCTTGGCGCCGTTCCCTGCGTCGCATGGGCCATCCAGTCGGCTCGTCCCTGCCTCGGTCAGGTTCTTGGAATTGCGGTCGCCCTTCGGGTGGTCCTGCTGCCTCTCGGGCCCACTCTCTCAGACGATGGCTATCGGTACCTGTGGGACGGGTCGCGAACCCTGCAAGGCGTCAGTCCCTACGCCGATACGCCTCGCGAGGTCATCGAGGCGGGGGAGACCGGGCCTGTCCTACTGGAGCTTCTCAATTCCCCCGACTACCACTCGGTCTACCCTCCGGTCTCTCAGACGTTCTTCGCCGTCGCGATGTGGATGGGCGGATCCTTCGGCGTTGCGTGGGTGATCCTGAAGCTTCTGTTCGTGATCGTCGAGATGGGAGGAGTATGGGCGCTCGGCCGTCACGTACGGCCGTCGCTCCTCGCGTGGTACGCGTGGCATCCGGTGGCCGTCGT
>JBCCPW010000350.1:0-4536 GCA_039024735.1 Bacteroidota bacterium | reverse complement strand
GCCGCGACGCGCGATCATGGCCTCCAGCCCCGGCGTCCCCCGGTCGATGTAAAGGCGCTGGAAGAGGCGCACCTGTTCCGCGCTGTCCGCTACCGCCTCGATGGCATCGGCGGCCTCCCAGAAGTGTGCGATGTCATCCGTGACGACCACCTCGGGCGAGGAGCCGGTGGGCACCGAGGCGCAGCCAGACAACACGAGGGTGACGCCGAGGAGTGCGTGGATACGTGGAGGGATCATCGTGAGAAGGAGAAGGGGGTGGATCTGTCCGCCTCGGTGCTTTCGCGAAGGCACCGAGGCGGACGCGGTCACCCGAACCAGTGACTCAGCTTGAGAAGGAAGACGTTCGTCACCGGATCCGTGAGAACGCCGCGCACGTCGCGGCCGAACTCGAAGCGGCCATCGTCTGCGAAGCCGTCGCGCTGCTGTTGCCAGACGAGGAAAAGCGTGCTGCCGGGGCGGTACTCCCAGCGCAGGACCGCGTTGCCTCGAAGGGCTCGCACGGTGAAATCGGGTTGGACAGTGACGGGGGTGCCGCCATCACCGGCATCGAGTGTCGTGGAACCGTCGGCGTTGAGTGTGGCGGTGCCGAGGTCGGCGCCGTAGGTGGGAAAGCGGAGCGCGCCGGGTTCGTCCAGCGTGCTGAACGTGGAGTAGCGGCCTCGGGAAAGGAAGGGCCGCGCGAAGAACTGGAGCGTGAGCGTGGGCGTGAACGTCCAATCGAGGCGAGTCGCGAGGGCGATGATCGTCTGGTCGATCTGGCCAAAGACGTAGCGCCGCCCGAAGGTGCGGGTGGCGGACGGGGCATCGAAGGCGGTGACGAACTGGCGCGGATCGCCTCGGACGCTGACGCTGGGCTCCACTGAGACCGACACGGCCGACGAAGGGCGTGCGGAGACCTCCAGATCCGCCGAGAGGCCGAAGCGGCCCAGTTCATTGCCAAACCCTCCGACCGAGGCGCCCACGACAACCGGCTGCCGGGTGTCCGAGGTCGCGTTGACGAAGAGCGCACCGCCCGCATCGCGCTGCACCATCGGGCCGCCCCGTGTCAGGCGGTCTTCGCCGAAGCGCGTGACCACATCACCGCTGAGGCCCACCGACCAGAAGTTCTGGAGCACGCCCGAGGCGTCCCAGACGAGCAGGGTTCCAATCCGGTCGCCGCCGAGGTTCCAGGCGGCTCCGCCCGAGACGGTCGCCTGCCAGTTCTGGAACGCGCCCTGGGCCGTCGTTTGGCGGTATCGCACCTGACCGTCGAGGTGGGCGAAGTCGGCGCGGGGCTGGAAGCCGAGCGCGTTGGCGTCGAAGCCGGGCGAGGTAATGCCGGTGTGGAGGGCGCCAAGCCATCGGTCCCCGTCCGTCTTGACCAGGTTCGCCTCGGCGGTCCATCCCGTGAGGGAGGTGCGGGAGGAGTCCACCCCGAGGTGGTCCGCATCCGGCCGTTGGAAGAGGCGAGGAAAGGCGGTCTGCTCGCGCAGGATGGCCGCCTCGGTCCCGGTGAGTGCACTGCCCGCGACCTGCCCCGTCAGCAGCCAGTCGGCCCCGAGGTCGTGTTCCACGTCCAGCCCGGCGACGGTCGCGGTGGCGGGGAGAAGCGCCGCGAGGTCTGGGTCTCCGGTGTCGCGCAGGACCGAGGTGACGAGGCCGCCCACGATGGTCCGCCCGACCGTCCCGCGCGACCGCGCGACGAGGTAGTTGGAGAGCGGCTCCACGGTCGCGCGGTCCTCGGCGACCGGGGCGCCGGTCGCGTCGAACGCCTGGAAGCGGCCGGTCTCGGCGCGCGTGGTCGCGTTGAGGAGGCCCACGGAGAATCGCCCGACCTGGCCCGAGAGCTTGGCCGCGCCGAGGATGGTGCTCTGCTGCGGGGCGTCCGTGTACACGGCGCCGGTCTCGCCGGCGGCCTCGCCCACCGAGGCGGGGACGAACGCCGTGCGCTGCGGCGCCCGTCCGATCCGGCGGGTGTAGAGGAGGCTCGGCCGACGGTTGTTGATCGCCCGCCTCGGTGCCGTCGAGAAGGCGTCGAGGCCTTCGAGGAAGAACGGGCGGCGCTCCTGAAAGAACAGCTCGAAGGCGCCGAGGTTGACCTGCGCGGGGTCGGCTTCGACCTGACCGAAGTCGGGGTTGAGAGTGGCGGCGAGCGTGAGGCCGCTCGTGACGCCGAGCTTGAGATCGAGCCCGACGCGCGGCTCGAGAGCGGTCTCGGCGTAAAACGGGTCCGCGGGGTCGCCGGGCTCGCGCGTGACCGCCGAGGCGATGTACGGCATCACCTCGACGCGCCGAGGCGAGGGCAGAGCGCCGGGAATCGTGAGGCGTCCGAACTGGCTGACGTAGCCGGTGTCCTCGGGACGGCGCGGTGTCCAGTACGACAACTCGCCGGTGCGGAAGTGGATGCGGGCCAACTGAAACCCCCAGTCGTGCGGACCCGCGCCGCCTCGGTAGCGGAGCTGCGAGAGCGGGATCTCGAACTCGGCCGTCCAGCCGGTGGCATCGCGCGAGGTCGCCACGTCCCACACGGCGTCCCAGGAGCGGTCCGACCCGACATCGTCGTAGAAGAGGATGTCCATCTTGACGCCGCCGGGCGAGACGCGGAAGAAGAAGGCCGTGCGTCCGTCGCCGTAGGAGTCGATCACGACGGCGGCCTGATCGCTGCTCACGCCCTCATCGCGGCGCGCGAGGCGCGTGTCGATGGCTTCGGGCTGGCGGTCTTCCATCCGCATCCCGACGTACAGCGCCGAGGGGCCGACGAGCACCCGCCCGACGGTGGTCTCCGAGGCGGGCGCCCCCGCCTCGGGGCGGAACTGGACGAAGTCGGTCGCAGGCATCGCCTCGGTCCAGGCGGGCTCGTCGAGGACGCCATCGAGGCGGATGGCTCCGGCCTCCACCGGCGTGGCGATCAGAGGGGCGGTCTGGGCACGAGGGGACGCGGAGAACAGCACGGCGAGGCCGAAACAGGCGAGACGCATGGGGCGAGGGGAAAGAGACGTTGCCGCCGGTCCGGCATCTGTGAGGCACGCCGTGCCACTATTCCGACCGGAGGCGATCCAGCATCGCGCGGCCGTGCGTGTTGCCGGGGTTGAGCGCGAGGGAGCGCTCGTAGGCCGCGATGGCGTCGTCCGTGCGTCCCGCGGCAGCGAGGGCCTCCCCGAGGCTGTCGTGGACGTTCCACGAGGTAGGGAACGCCTCAGCGTTGAACCGGAAGACCGCGAGGGCCAGGGCCGGTGCGTCGGACTGGAGGTAGGCGTAGCCCAGCGCGTTGAGAGACGCCTCGTTGTGCGCGCCACTGTCCAGACCGCCACGCAGCACCGCCGCGAGGGTGCGGGATCGCGCCGGTTCCGCGAGGCAGCTCGCCTCGTCGAGTTGTGCACCGAGGCGGGCGCGAAGGGCATCCATGTCGCGCGCGAAGACGACCGGCTCCGACTGCATCGGGATCACCGCCTCGGTGATGGATCCGTCGAGACCGAGGCGGAAAAGGACCGGGAAGCTGGGCGTGTTGACGTGGACCTCGTAGACGCGCCGCAGGCGGAAGACGTTGGTCTGCTCGTGCTCCAGGGCGAACGAGAAGGCCGGGAAGTCCGCGTAGAGCGCCCCCTCGCGCAGTGCGACCGTGACGGTGCCGTAGCCGGGATGCGTGTACGGACCGGTGTAGCGCGCCAGCGGGTGCGTGGGCGGGCTCTCCGGGTTCAGGTCCGGGTACGCCACCGATCCCGAGTCTCGCACGATGGGGGCGACGGGCACGAGGTTGACCGGGAACGAGTCCGTCGCGCGTCGTGGCAGATCGAGCAGGTCGCGGTAGACGATCTCGGCGGCCCAATCCGGAAGGCCCGAGACGTGCTGGTTGGTGAGCACCACCACGCCGATGTCCTCGCGAGGCAGGAACTCGGCACGGGCGGTGAAGCCGGATACCGCGCCGCTGTGGGCGATCCGCAGGCGCCCGTCGAACATCGTGAGGCCCCAGCCATAGCCGTAGGCGTTGAGGTCCTGGCGGCCCTCGTCGGGATCGTAGCTGGGGGCCCAGTGGCTGTGAATGCTGAAGGCGCGCGTGAGGAAATCCGCTGGGAGAACCTGCGTCCCCTCGTGCTGCCCGTGGTTCATCAGCATCCGCACCCAGGCCGCCAGGTCCAGCGCGGTGCTGTTGATGGCGCCTCCGGGGCTGGCCTCGTGGAGGTCTTCGTACGGCCCCGCCTCGGGCACGCCATCGACCATGCCATAGCCCGTCGCGATGGTGCCGCTGGCTCTCAGGTCCGCGATGGACGTGCTCGACCGGGTCATCCCCAGCGGACGGAACAGCCGGTCGTGGATCTCCTCGGACCATGTGCGGCCGGACACGCGCTCACTGAGGGTTCCGAGGAGGCCGTACGCCGCGTTGCTGTACGCCAGCCGCTCGCGCACCTCGGTCTCGGGATCCAGATAAGCCAGCCGGTCCACGCGGAGGGTCTGCCGCCCGATGTCTGGAAAGTGAACCATCGCGCCGTCCACGCCGCCGATGCCGCTCTCGTGCGTGAGCAGGTCCTCGATGGTCACCAGGGCGTCCATCGTGGCGGT
>JBCCPW010000349.1:0-4538 GCA_039024735.1 Bacteroidota bacterium | reverse complement strand
GCGCTTCCGACCTCGTCTGATCATGGCCGACGACCGCCCAACCCCCGACCCGCAGGACCTCCCCATCCGCCCCGCGCGGTTGCCCGGTCTCGGAGACCCGAGTGGGTTTGTGGCACGCCCCCTCCTCACGCCCGATGAGGCCGGTGGCGACGGTGCCCCCGAAGCGGAGGTGCCTCCCCAGACGTCCACCGAGGCGGAGACCCCGCAGGAGACCGGTCCCGACGTGGCCCCCACGCCGGAGCCGACTCTCGACGCCGACACGGACGTTCTCCCGGACGAGAGCACCGAGGCGGAGGCCATACCCGCCTCGGTGGGACCGGAAGGGGACCTGGAGATCACGCCCGTCGGTCCGGAAGACTTTGACCGCGACGACCTCCTCCGCATCCTCCGCACGATGATGACCTCGCGGCGGCTGGATGAGAAAATGCTCACGCTGCTCAAGCAAGGAAAGGGCTACTTCCACATCGGCAGCATGGGGCACGAGGCGGCACAGATCGGCCTTGCCGAGCACCTCCGCGGCGGGCACGACTGGTTCTGCATGTACTACCGCGACCTCACGACCTCGCTCGGCATCGGGATGACGCCCGCGGACGTGTTGCGAGCACACTTCGCGAAGCGAGACGACCCGTTCGGCGGCGGTCGCCAGATGCCGGAGCACTTCAGCCATCGGGGACTGAACATCATGACGACCTCCTCCTCGGTGGGAGCGCAGTTCCTGCCCGCGGTGGGCTTTGGCCTGGCGGTGGACCGAGACGGCGACAACGGCGGCGACAACGCGACGGTCGTCTATACCTCCGGCGGCGACGGCTCGACGAGCCAGGGGGCCTTCCACGAGGCGCTCAACTGGGCAGCCCGCGAGAGCCTGCCCGTGCTCTTCCACATCCAAGACAACGGCTACGCGATCTCGGTGCCCGTCGCCGAGCAGACCGCCTCGGGGTCCATCTGGCCCATCCTGGGCGGCTACCCCGGCCTCGCGCGGATGCGCTACGACGGCACGGACTTCTTCGAGACGTGGGCCGTTTGCAAGGCCGCCGCGGAACACGCCCGCGCGGGCAACGGCCCCGTCGCCCTCCACGCCGACGTGGTGCGGCTCCTCCCACACTCCTCGTCGGACGACCACAAGAAGTACCGCTCCGAGGATTCCATCGAGGCGGATCGGCAGCGCGATCCCATCGCGACCTTCGCCGCCCGGCTCATCGAGGCGGGCCTTCTCACCGATGCCGAGGTGGAGGCCATGCGTGCGGAGATCCATCAGGAGATCGACCGCATCGCGAAAGACGTGGAGGCGGAGCCCGACCCGGACGTGTCGGAGGCGACGACGCACGTCTACTTCGAGGGCGAGGACACGCGGACGTACGAGCAGGAGGGGCCGGAGGGCGATCTCATCGTGATGGTGGACGCCATCAACCACGCGATGGCGGAGGAGATGGCCCGCGACGAGCGGGTGCTCGTCTACGGCGAGGACGTGGGCGGCGGCAAGGGCGGCGTGTTCACGGCCACACGAGGGCTCACAGCCACGTTCGGCGACCGCTGCTTCAACTCGCCGCTCGCGGAGCACTCCATCATCGGGAGCGCCGTGGGGTTGGCGGCGGCGGGGTACAAGCCGGTGGTGGAGATCCAGTTCGCAGACTACATCTGGCCTGCGCTCCAGCCGCTCCGCAACCAGGTCTCCAGCTTCCGCTATCGCTCGCGAGGCGAGTGGGCGTGCCCGATGGTCATCCGCGTTCCAGCGGGCGGCTACATCCACGGAGGACTGTGCCATAGCCAGAACATCGAGGCCATCTTCGGGCACTTCCCGGGTCTCCACGTGGTGATGCCGAGCAATGCCGCCGACGCGAAGGGCCTGCTCAAGTCGGCCATCCGGGGCGAGGATCCGGTCCTGTTCCTGGAGCACAAGGCCCTCTACCGGCAGGGCCCAGCCCGGCGTCCCGAGCCCCACGATGAATACCTAATCCCGCTCGGGAAGGCGGCCATCGCGCGCGAGGGCTCCGACATCACCATCATCACGTGGGGCGCCATCGTGTACAAGGCGCTCAACGCCGCGAAGGCACTGGAGAAGGAGGGCGTGAGCGTGGAGGTGATCGACGTGCGCTCGTTCCTTCCGTTCGATACCGAGGCGGTTCTCGCGAGCGCCAAGAAGACCGGTCGCGTGCTGGTGGCCTACGAGGACCACGAGTTCATGGGCTTCGGCGCGGAGATCGCCGCCCAGGTCTCGGACGCAGCCTTCCCCTTCCTCGATGCGCCGGTCAAGCGCGTCGCCGGTGCATTCTCGCCGATCCCCTACGCCGATCCGCTGGAGACAGCGGTGCTGCCCCAGGATGAGGACGTGCTCACGGCGGCTCGCGATCTCCTCGCGTACTGATCTTGCCCGCCTCGGTGCCGCGTGGGGACCGAGGCAGACCAAGCGAGCGGTTTACCCCCGCGCGACCACGTGGGGATCCGCGACTGGTCCTCGGGGTGGGCCGCGACGGGACGACCGTCGGCCGGGAGGTCGCGGCGGTTCAGTGAGCAGCGTTGTGCCTCCGCTGTCCGGCGGCGAGGAGCCCTCGCGAGAGAGGGCACGGAGGGCGAGCCCGCCCAGCACCAGCGGGAGCACGCCGAGCGCAAGGGCAGTGAGTGCCACCGTGGGGCGGGCCTACCGGTACGCCTGGATCCAGCGCCGCGCGAAGGCAATCTCGTTGCCGTCTGCGTCGATCGCCGTCACACGAAGCTCGGACTGCCCCGCACCGACCACCTCGGTGTGGAAGAACCGATCCTCGTCGTCGTCACCGAGGCGGAGAACAGGCGTCGCGTCGTTGATCTCGAAGCGATACGTCGCACCGGCCACGGTGTGGCCTGCCTTGAACATCAGGGCGTCGCCCACCGTCACCTCGGTGGGACCCTTGAGACTCAAGGCGGGAAGCTCCGGCGCTGGCTCGGGCGCTGGTTGCTCGGTCACCTCTTCGGGGCGCTCAAGGATGTAGTCGCTGCAACCAACCAACAGCAGGGCGAACAAGAGAGGAGCGACGCGCATGAGACGAGGTGGGGATGAGATCATAGGGTACGAACATATGCCCCACGTCTAAACGCGAGGTTCGCGAACCGTCGAAACGACGGGGTGAGTGGAGCGGACTATCCATCTCCGTCGCGGGACTGAGGCGGGGGATTCGGTTCGTCCCGCCATCCCACGCGTCCCGTTCGCGCATCGGGACGTGGGGATTGGGATTCTCCCGTCTGTGGCGGGCGGGGCGCTGGATCGGGGAGGTCCGCCTCGGGGCGGGCATCGCGAAGGTCGTCCACGCCTCGTGTTCGCGAGACCTCGGGTGCTTGCGGCTCCACGCTCGGCCGCGCCGATTCGGGCCGCTCGATGTCGGGCTCCACGCGTTCGGACGGGTTGGTCGGGTCATCGCCGTAGGCGTTCAGGTAGGCGTCCCAGTCGAACTCAGCCGTGGCGGGATCCTCCAGGCGGCCGAAGAGACTGTCCGGGTCGGATGGCGTCATCGCTTCCCCATAGCCCGGCGGCGCGATGAACGACGCCTCGGGCAGACGATCCTGGACACGCCCCATGAACGACGCCACGACCGGCAGCGCGGTCCGGCTGCCGTACCCGGACGATCCTCGGTTGAACGTCACGCGCTGGTCGCTGTAGCCGACCCATCCGCCCACGGCCAAGCGCGGGTGTAGCAGCATGAACCAACCGTCGGCGTTGCGCTGCGTGGTGCCGGTCTTGCCGGCGAGGGGGCCGGTGGCGCCGTACTGCCGCGCCCGCGCGCCGGTGCCTCGCGAGACGACCTCCTGCAGCATCGCTGTGAGCGTCCTCGCGTTTCGCCGCGTCATGACCGTGGCGCCTGTCCCGCCGCGCTCTTCGAGGATCCGTCCGCTCCCGCTCTCAATCCGCTCGATCACCCTCGGCACACGGCGGACGCCCTCGTTCGCGATGGCCGAGTAGACGCTGGTCATCTCCAGGACCGTCACAGGGCTCGTCCCGAGCGCGAGTGCAGGCACCACGTCCATCTCGCTTTCAACGCCCATCCGTCGGGCGATCATCGCGAGGCGAGGCGCCCCGATCTCCATGCCCAGTTGCGCCGCGACGGTGTTCTTGGAGTACGCGAGGGCATCCGCGAGGGTCACCGAGGCGCCGCTCGCGCCCCCGCCCGCGTTCCGGGGCCGCCACGTTCGCCCGCCTCCGAGGTCCACCTCGGGCCCCTGGTCCAGCACGCGGTCCTCGGGGCGGTACCCTCGCTGGAGAGCAGCGGCGTACACGATGGCCTTGAACACGCTCCCCGGCTGCCGGACCGCGACTCCCGCATGGTCAAACGGGTCGGTTCGGAAGTCTCGCGACCCGACGTACGCCCGCACCTTTCCGGTTTGCGGCTCCATCGCGACGAGTCCGACCTGAAGCCGCGTAAGAACCCCGCGAACGGAATCGACGAGCGCGCGGTCGCCCCGGACCGTGCGGAGGGCGTCCGCCTCGGTGGCGCCCTCACCGAGGCGGGAGCGGTAGGCGGCCGTGCGGCGGAGGTGCGCGTTGAGCGTTTCGCCGGAGTACCGAGCGCCCG
>JBCCPW010000348.1:0-4538 GCA_039024735.1 Bacteroidota bacterium | reverse complement strand
AGCGAGTGGCGCGAGAGGTGGAACGAGACCGGGATCGGCTCTCCGGCCGCGTCCACCAGACCGGCCGCCCGAGCCGCCGTGCGGAGATGCTTGTTGTGCACCGCATTCGCTCGCCCGATGGCGCGATCCAGGTCGTCTGCTCGGGAGAGGTCCATCCCCTGCGCTTCGTACGGATCGAGGATCGGCAGCAGCCGAGCGCTCGGCGCCAGCGTCCGCCACCCCGGCCGCGCCCGGTCGAGGATCGCGATGGCGGCCGGAGCGAGGGCGACCGCGTGGAGGTCGTTCGTCTTGTTCTGCCGCCACGCCGCGCGCCATCCGCCGGTCCCGTTCTCGGCCGCGTCACCTTCTGCACCTCCGCCTCCGGCCGCTCCGCCTCCGACGATCCCGTCGCGCCTCATCGTCGCCACGTCCGAGAACCGGGCCCCGCCGCAGTAGAACGCGAACGCGAAGTGGTCGCGGCATCTCGCCGCCAGGGAGTCGGGCGGCAGCGGCGCGGTGAGGAGGCGCCGAAGCTCGGCGGTCGAGAGCTTGCGCTTGCGCGCCCGCTCGCTCTTCGGCGAGACGGCACGGAAGGGGTTGGGGAGCGAGGCCTTGCCTTCGAGGGCGGCACGCTCCCAGAAGGTGCGGAGCGTGGTGATGGCCTTTCGGGCGGTGTTGAGCCGGTTGCCCTGTCCTCCGTCGGCACGAGGGGTGAGGAGCCACGCGTAGAAGGCACGAACGACGGCGGGCGTGACGGCATCGAAGGGAAGCACCGAGGCGGCGGGTGCCGAGGCGGGGGAGGACGTAGCGGTGAACGACGGCGTGGCGACGAAGGCTCTCAGCTTGCGGGCCTGGGCCCGGTAGCTCTCCCAGGTGCCCATCTGGCCGCGCCTGCGGTACTCGTCTATCTGAGCGTCGCAGTAGGCGAGAAAACAGGGCGTGTCCGCCTGAGCCTCGTCGCCCTCCACGCGTGCTCGGACAGCGTCCCGGATGACGGTCGCAGTCACGACCCGTCCCGGCGTGAGCGCGAGGCGGTCCGCCTCGGTGCGGGCGAGTTCGAGGATGCGGCGCAACTGGGCGTTGATCTCGGTCGCGTTGGGTGTGCCCTTGCGGACCTGCTGCGCCTTGGTGTTCCAGTGCCGGGGTCGGACAGAGACACCGAGGGCCCATAGGGCGCGTCGGTCGGCGTGCCAGACGACGAGGCGGAGGGGGCACTTACCATCCGAGTTGGCTTTGCTCGTCTGCATCTCGATGGAGGCGCGCATGGGAGGCGTTGGGGGGCGGGATGGGGGGCGGATGTGCACGAACGGTCGAGGGCGTACCTTGAGGTCCCTTCGTTGGTTGTGCCCCTGAGGCGTAAAACAGGCGGGTGTGCAACGCAACGCAGGGGCAGCGCCATCCTACGAGCAGTCCCTCCCCCTCCGCAGCGCTCGCCTCCCCCGTGGGGCGGGCGTTTTTTCGTTCGGTCCGCCTCGGTGCCGATGCAGAACGGCAATGCGTGCACCGAGGCGGGAGCTCTCGGTCAGTCCGCCAGGGCCTGGGGCTGCTCTCGCGTCTGGCGAAGCTGTGCGAGCGTCCGCGCCGTCTCGATCAGGCGGATGAACTCCGCGCGGTCCCCGTGGGGATCCTGCCCCCGTGCGGTTTGTGCGAGCGCGAGGGCGTGGTCCCACGTCGCGCCGGGGACGTACTCGCTTTCCTGGAGCAGCAGCGCCGCCTCGGCGACGGCCACGGCCCATCGCATCGCCTCGGAGGCTCGCTCCACGTCGCCCGCCTCGGTGTCCCGGACCGAGGCGGAGAGGAGCACGCTCTCGTCGGCGAACGTGCCGGGCCCCGTCGCGGGCTTGTAGCGGAGCTTGACGGTCAGCAGTTCGCCGCTCTCCGCTGCGTCCGAAAGGCCCGTCGTCTGGTACCGGAGCGGGTCGGTCCCACCGACCTGAGCCTGCGAGACCGCCTCGGTGGGGATGATCTCGTAGAGCGCCGTCACGGCGTGCCCGGCGCCGAGTTCGCCTGCGTCCTTCTGGTCGTCGTTGAAGTCCTCGTCGGCGAGGCGGCGGTTCTCATAGCCGATGAGTCGGTAGCCCGCGACCAGAGCCGGGTTGAACTCCACCTGGATCTTCACGTCTTTAGCGAGGGCGACGAGCGTGCCGCCCATCTCGCGGACGAGCACCTTCTCCGCCTCGCGGATGCTGTCGAGGTAGGCGTAGTTGCCGTTGCCGTGATCGGCGATGGCCTCCATCTTGGCGTCCTGGAGGTTGCCGGTCCCCACCCCGAGGACGGACAGGAACACGCCGCTCTCGCGTTCCTTCTCAATCAGCCGCCGCATCTCCGCGTCGGAACTCGCGCCGACGTTGAAGTCGCCGTCGGTCGCGAGGATGACGCGATTGGTCGCCTCGGGGTCGAAGTGCTGACGGGCCACATCATACGCGAGACGGATACCTGCGCCGCCTGCGGTGGACCCGCCTGCATGGAGGCGGTCGAGCGCGGCGTAAATCGTGGTCTTCTCGGTGCCGTTCGTCGGCGGGAGGACGAGGCCCGCCGCGTCCGCATAGACCACCATCGCGACGTGGTCCTGCGGCCGGAGGTTCTGGGTCAGCAGGCGCATGCCTTGCTTGACGAGGCCGAGCTTGTCCGGGGAGTTCATCGAGCCGGATACATCCAGGAGGAAGACGAGGTTGAGCGGCGGGAGGTCTTGCGTGTCCAACCGCCGCCCTTGGAGCGCGATGCGGACGAGCCGGTGCTCGGGTGCCCACGGCGCCTCGGCCACCTCGGTGTGCACCGCGAACGGGTGCGGGCTCTGCGCATCCGGCCCGGGCACGTCGTACTCGAAGGCATTGACGAACTCCTCTACGCGGACGGCGTCCCGAGGCGGGAGATACCCGTCCTCGATCATGCGCCGGGCGTTGGCGTAGCTCGCTCGGTCCACGTCAATGGAGAACGTCGAGAGCGGAGCATCGAGCGGTGTCACGAAGCCCTGCTCCTCCACGGCAGCGTACTGCTCGCGGTCGGGTGTGGGGTGGCGCCAGCCGGGCCGCAGGGGCTTCGGGTCGCGAACGTAGTAGGGGACGTTGCCCTGCGCTTGGTTGCGGAGCCCGTACGGGGACGGTGATGCGGGTGGCGGAGGTGGGGGACCGGACCGGACCATCGCGACCCCGATGGCGTCGTTCTGGATCAAGGGGCGCTCGTACACCACCTCGACAGCCCCCAGCGTTGCGCCACCAAGGGACACATCCAGCGCGCGGGTGCGGCCCGCCGTGATCTCGACCTGCGTGATCTCCTTTGTCTCGTACCCCGCAAAGGAGAACTGGACCGTGTACGTCCCGACGGGAATGCCGAGGATGACGTAGTTCCCGTCGATGTCGGTCGCCGTGCCACGCTGGATCTCCGGCAGGAATACGTTCGCGCCCACCAGGGTCTCCCCAGTCATCGCGTCGGTGACCTGTCCGGAGAGTGTCCCTGTGGTCTGCGCCGAGGCGGGAAGGGCGAGGACCAGCAGCAGAACGACGATGCAACAGCGAGTCATGACGATGCGGAGTAGGGGAACCATCAGGGTAGGGCGCGATTCGAACGATTCGAGGGCGGTTCTGGCGGCATGCCCGTCTGCGTGCCTTGTGCGCAATGTGTGGTCGCGAGGCACGCCGAGGCGGGAGCCACCGTCGTCGTCGCGCAGGGAGCCCCGCCTAGGTGAGGACCGACGGGCGAACCGTCCGTTGCTCGGGCCTCCCATTTTGTGACACCGAGGCGGGGGAGGCCGGGCGCCGAAACTGGACGGATGTATCTTCGTCCCACGCCTGCCCCGGGCGATGGCGCGGGGCCCTGTGCCGCTAGGTCCTGACCCCCTTGGACCCCGTATCTAGATCGCCCGCTCGGCGGGCCACCCTTCTCACGGCGTCGCCGCTGGCGGTTCTGCCGCTTCTCCTGATCACGGCCCCATCCGGCCCGGTCGCTTTGGCGGTGCAACTGGGCGTGCTCGTGGGGCTGCTGGTGCTCTCCGGGCTGTTCTCCGGGTCTGAGGTCGCGCTGTTCTCGCTCTCCTCGGGGGACGTGGAGGCGTTGCGCGAGGAATCCGACCGCGCGAGCGCCCGGGTGGTGCGGCTGCTCGACCGGCCTCGGCGGCTGCTCGTCGCGATCCTGCTGCTCAACACCATCGTCAACGTGGGAGCCGCGATTCTCTCGGCTCAGTTGACGCTCCTCGCGGCGGACGCCCTGGGGTGGAGCGAGGTCGTCCTGCTCATCGTGCAGGTGGTGGCGCTCACGTTCGTGCTCCTCGTCACGAGCGAGATCGCGCCGAAGCTGGTCGCGAGCCGCCGTCCGGCGTGGTTCGCGCGCCGGGTGAGCCCGTTGCTGCTCCCGCTCGTTCGGCTTGTGACGCCGGTCGCTGACGCGCTCGCGATGCTCGCGACCGCCATTCAGACGCGGTTCCGTCCGGCGGATGAGCCGCTGTCGTCCGAGGACATCAAGACGATGGCGGACATGGGCGAGCAGCAGGGCAGCCTGGAAGAGGACGAGCGGGCGCTCATCCACTCCATCGTGGAGTTCGGCGCGACGACCGTCCGCGAGGT
>JBCCPW010000347.1:0-4539 GCA_039024735.1 Bacteroidota bacterium | reverse complement strand
GCGCCGAGTGGTCTGTCTCTGGAGGACCTGCGCGAGGCGGCCCTCGCCGCCGGGTTGGACCCCTCCTACGTCACCCGCGCGGTCGCGGAGTTGGATTCGGTACCCGACAAGGAGCGCACCCTGCTGGGGGCGCCCGTCGAGGTGGTGCGCCAGCGCATCGTGCCGGGGACGCTGACCGATGACACCTGGGCGTCGATGGTGGATGCCGCCCGCGCGCACTTCGGTGAGACCGGGATCGCGGGGCAGATCGGGCACCTTCGCGAGTGGACCCTGCAGACTGGAACCGGCAACGGCAACCGGACGGTGACGCGTCTCTCGGCGGAGCCGACCGAGGGGGGCGTTCGGCTCCTGCTCACGCAGTCCATCCGCGAGACCGTCAAGGCGTTTTCTCTCGCGACAGGCATCGTGTCGGTGATGATGGTGCTGTTCACGGTGCTGGCTGCAGCGGGCGTCGACCCCGAGTTGTGGGTCGCTGTGGGCATCATGGCCGTGATGGCGCTCGGCTTCGGCGCGGGCTCGCAGCTCTGGGCGCGATGGTGGTCCGCCGACCGATCCGGCCAGTTCGACGCGCTGCTGGACCGGCTGGAGTTGGTCACCCGGGCCTCGTCAGACGCCGACCAGACCTCGGTCTCGCACGCGCCCCCGGCGCCGAACGCGCCACTGCTCGACCTCGACCGCCTCGGTGACGCGCCCGAGGCGGAGACCTCCGGTGAGACTCGACGACGCGAGCGCTCGTGAGGCCCCGGGCCTGCCCGCCTCGGTGCCAAGGCGGGGGAGTCGGCTCCATCGGGTGGGTAGCTTCCAGCCCGGTTCTCTCTGCCTCTCATGACCCTCGACCTCTCCGATAAGACTCTCCTCGTCACTGGCGGCACCCGTGGCATCGGCCGTTCCATCGTGGAAGCGGCCCGCGCGGCGGGCGCCCGCGTGGCGTTCACCTACCGTTCCTCCACCGAGGCGGCCGAGGCCCTCGTTCAGGCCCTCGGCGGCGAAGACTACGCCCTCGCGATCCAGGCCGACGCGGCCAGCGCGGAGGACGCCGCCACCTCGGTCCAGGCCGTGACGGACGCCTGGGGCCGCATCGACGGGCTGGTGGTCAACGCGGGCATCACGCGGGACACGCTCATGATCCGCATGGGGGAGGAGGACTGGCAGGCGGTCATCGACACCAACCTGACGGGCGCGTTTCACGTCTGCAAGGCGGCCTACCGGCCGATGATGAAGCAGCGCGCGGGCTCCATCGTGACGGTCTCGTCCGTGGTAGGTGTGACCGGCAACGCGGGGCAGGCGAACTACGCGGCATCCAAGGCAGGGCTGATCGGGTTCACGAAGAGCCTCGCGCGAGAGTTGGGCGGACGTGGCGTGCGCGCGAACGTGGTTGCGCCGGGCTACATCGAGACGGACATGACGGCGGAACTGGGCGACGGCGTCACCGAGGCGATGAAGGGGCAGATCCCGCTCAAGCGCCTCGGTCAGCCCGACGACATCGCGGCGGCGGTGCTCTTCCTCCTCTCGGACGCGAGCCGGTACGTGACCGGGCACGTCCTCCACGTGGACGGCGGGATGGCGATGTGACCCCACCCGCCTCGGTGCCAAGGCAAGCGCACACTCCCTGACCCTCAAGCCGTCTCTCCCGCGAAGGCGGGAAGCCATGCGGGACCGGATCGTGACGGAGCGCTGGATGCTGCCGCAGGATCCGCTGAAACAGGGTCGAAGCCGATTAGGCGATAGCCCCGCCTCGGGAACGAGGCGGGATCGCATCAGCGGCGGCGTATTCTGGGACGCCTCCCCTTGTCGTCCCGATGCGCTTCCTTCTGCTGCTGGTTCTGCTCGCCTCTTCCGCCCTCGCGCAAGAGGCCCCAGCCCTTCTCCTCGCTGGAGACGAGGAGATCCTGTTCGTGGACGCTCCACCCGATCTGACCGCGAGCCAGCGGGCCGCCCTCTACAGCGCCGGAGCCCTCGGAGGCGTCCTCGCCCCCATCCTTGTGAGCCAGTCGCCTCTTGGCGAGCCGGCTCTCGCGGTGGTGTCCATCCCGGTCGGAGCCGCCCTGGGCGTTCACCTCGTGGGACAGGGGTACGATCTCGACGGGCAGTTCCTCGGGGCGCTCGGCAACGCGACGCTCGGCTTCGGCCTCGGAGCAGGCGCGGCGCTGGGAGTCAGCTACGCGATCTGTAGCCGTGGGACCTGTGAACTCGGATCGGGGGCGTTTGCCCTCGCGCTGCTGAGCGGCGCGGCCCTCGCGACGATCACTCCGGGCATCGTCGCGGCCCACCGGCGAATCGAACTCAACGCTCGCGCGGTCCCCGTGGCTCTTCGCACCCCCGACGGCACGACGGTTCTCGGTCTTGCATTCCGCCTCGGTCTCTGACCCCATCCGTTCTCGGCACCGAGGCGGGATCGCCCCAGCAACGGCATCTTCTGGATCCGCCGCCCCTACCGTCCCGATGCGTTTCCTGCCGTTGCTTGTTCTCCTGATGGCGTCGTCGGCCCAGGCGCAGGGTGTCCCCTCGCTTCGGGTGGACACGCCACTCGGAGAGCGAACGCTGCTGCTGGCGGCTGGACTGGGAGGCTCGGCTGGAACCCTCGCCCTTGCGGCGGTCTCCGGGGAGCCCGTGGTCCTCGTCCTCGCTCCCTTCGCGAGTGGCGGATCCGTGGCGGTCATCGGGGACGTGCCGGGCCGCGGTGGCAGCACAGCAGGCGCGTTGAGCGGAGCCGTAGTCGCCGGTCTCGCGGGAACGAGCCTCGTGGTGGCGGGTCGCTCTCTGGGTCAGATCGATGACCTCGGTCTGATAGTAGCAGGTGTCGTGGCCCTTGCTCTGCTCCCACCCGTCGGCGCCGTGATCGGGTACGAGCTCGGTGGGCCGACGCTCCTGCGTGCGCCCGACGGCACGACCGTCCCGGGCGTTACGCTCCGCCTCGGTCTCTGACTCCACCCGCCTCGGGACCGAGGCGGATCTGCCCCATGCGTGCTCTCGTCTTTGCGCTTCTCCTGACCGCGACCGCCGTCCACGCGCAAGCCCCGCGCAACGACACCGCGGACCGCCTCGCGATGGGCGGCGTGGCCCTCGGCGCCTCCGCGCTCGCCTTCGGCATCGGCGCGACGCAGGACCGGGCAGAGGTGATCGTGATCGCGCCCCTAGCGAGCGCCGTGACGGGCTCGCTGACGGGCTACCTGCGAGGCCGCAGCGGCAGCCTCAACGGCGCGCTCGGTGGCGCGGTGCTGGCCGCCGTCCCGGGCGCTGTGGTCGCGGTCGTCACCGAGGCGGCAGGCGGAGGCGACGTGGGGACCGCAATCGCCTCGGTGCTGTACGTCGCGCTGCCGCCCGTCGGGGCGGTCTACGGGTTCGAGAACGCGCGTCCGAAGCTGTTCCCGCTGCCGAGCGGCGAGGTGGTACCGGGCCTCGCGATCACGGTCGGCCTCTGACCCCACCCGCCTCGATCCCGAGGCGGAGGAACTCGGCGATGTGTCGTGAGGGAAACATGGGCGAAGACCTCGCGCAGAGAGACAACCGGCCGACCTCACGAGTATCCTGATGGATGACGCAGGCCGCGTCCGGCAACGAAAAGGCGCGGTCAGGGAGCCCGGACTCCCACTGAACCCACCCGCACTGACCGTTGGCCTACGCCTTCCAACTCGACCTCACGAGCGCCGCGCAAAAGAAGCAGCGCGACGACGCCCCCGTCCAGACCCCCTTCGAGGACCCCGACGACGGCCGCGAGCCCGCCTCGCGCGACTCCGTCCCGGACTCCATCCGGCAGGCCCTCGACTCCCTCGGCTGGGAGTCGCTCATGCCCGTTCAGCAGCAGGCGCTCCCGTACCTGCTGGACGACCACGATGTCGTCGTGCAGTCGCGCACGGGATCTGGCAAGACGGGCGCCTTCCTGCTCCCCATGCTGGAGCAACTCGACCGCGAGAGCGAGGGCACACAGGCCCTCGTGCTCTGCCCCACCCGCGAACTCGCGCTCCAGATCCACGGCGAGTTTGAAAAGATGACCGCCGACATGCCCGCCGACGAGCGGGTCCGCGCGGTGCCCGTCTACGGCGGCACCGCCTACGGCCCCCAGATCGACGCCTTCAAGAAGGGCGTCGAACTGGTCATCGGGACGCCCGGCCGCGTGCTGGACCACTTGGAGCGGCGCTCGCTCCGGCTGGACACGCTCCGCGTGCTCGTCCTCGACGAGGCCGACGAGATGCTCTCGATGGGCTTCTACCCGGACATGCGCAAGCTCAAGCGCTTCCTCCCGCGCGAGCGCACCGCCGCCATGTTCTCCGCCACGATGCCCTACGCCGTGCAGCGCGTCGGGAAGGAGTTCCTGACGGATCCTGTCTTCCTCGCCCCGGCAGGCAAGCGCGTCCACGTGGACCTGATGACGCACCGCGCCGTGGAGGTGGAGCCGATGGGCAAGGACCGCGCCCTCGCGACGCTCATCGAGTGGGAGAACCCGAGCGCGGCCATCGTCTTCGCCAACACCCGCCGCGAGGTGGAGTACCTCGCCACCTTCCTCCGCAACTTCGGCTACGACGCGGACGGCATCTCGTC
>JBCCPW010000346.1:0-4552 GCA_039024735.1 Bacteroidota bacterium | reverse complement strand
GAAGTTGAGCCAGATGCTCTGCGCGTGCCCGATGTGCGGGTAGCCGTTGGGCTCCGGCGGGAAGCGCATGGACACGCGCCCGGCGTGGGTCCCGGCGTCCACGTCGCGCGCGATGATGTCGCGGATGAAGTTGTCGGGGTGTGTCGTCTCGTCGGCCACGGGTCTGCGGGAAGCGTCCGCGATGGTACCGAGGCGGGGGCTGCCGGACGGCGGATTTTCGGTGTCCCTGTGCGTAGCGCGAGGCGTGCTTCAGCGCGCCGGGCTCCTGCCGGTAGCGCGAGGTCCCTCCGCCTCGGTGGACCCAAAGGCGGCGCACCGAGGCGGGACGAGCCGCCTTGCGTGGAACGGCATCGGGAGGCACGCGTCGTCGGGTCCCATGATCGAACCCGGGCCCCACACCCTCCCCGACGGCCGCACAGCCGAGGTCGTCGAGATCTCCGGCGGTGGACTCCGCGCACGCATCGCGACACTCGGTGCGGCCCTCCTCAACCTCTGGGCCCCGGACATCCACGGCCGCCTCGGGGACGTGGTCCTCGGCCACGCGACCCTGGCGGACTATCTCGACGATCCCGCCTACCTCGGCGTCGCCGTGGGACGGACCGCCGGGCGCATCGCGGGCGCGACGGTCACCGTGGACGGCACCCCCCACCGCCTCGACGCGAACGACAGCCCCAACACCCTCCACGGCGGTCCCCACGGACTGAGTGCGGCCGTCTGGACGCTGGAGGAGCGGGCCACAGACCGTGTCGTCCTCGCCGTCAGCAGCCCGGCGGGAGCAGGCGGCTACCCCGGTCGCCTCGCGGTCCGCCTCGGTGTCGCACTGCGAGAGATCGCCGGAGCGCCCACCCTCGCGCTCGACTGGCACGCCACCACGGATGCGCCCACGCTGGTCGCCCTCACGCACCACGGCTACTGGAACCTGGACGGGCACGGCGCCGGACCCGTCACGGGTCACGTTCTCCAGTCCGATGCTCCGCGCTACCTCGCGCTTAATGGTCTGCTCCCCACCGGCGAGACCCCCGTCACCGAGGGCACGGCGCTGGACCTCCGCCAGCCCAGAGCGCTGGCCGATGTCCTCGCGGAGGAGGCCGGACCCGTCACCGAGGCGGGCGGTCTGGACCACGACCTCTTCTTGCCACCATTCGGCGAGAGGCAGGCCGCGCTGCGCCGAGCGCTGCACGTCGCGAACGCCACGGGCACCCGCGCGATGGAGGTCTGGACGACCGAGCCGTGCGTTCACCTCTACGACGGACTGTTCCTCGATGGCTCTGAAGGCAAGGACGGCGCTCGGTACGAGTCCCGGTCCGGGCTCGCCATCGAGACGCAGCCGCCGCCGGACGCCACCCGGATCGTAGACCGTCCTCGCATCCCGAGCGTGATTCTTCGGCCGGGCGAGGTTCTGGCGTCCCGCACCGAGTTCCGGTTCGTGCCGTAGCGGCACCGAGGCGGGATCGTCTCGCGAGGTCCGCGCGTCGTGGGGCCTGCTGTCTGTCCACGTCCCGCGATGTCTCCGCTTCCCGCCGATCCTGAGTCTGCTGCTCGCATCGCCGATCTCCTTCGCACCGGCGGCACCGCCGTCGTCCCGGCGGAGGGCGTCTACGGCCTCGTGTGCAGCGCCTCGCGCCCGGACGCCATCGCGCGGCTGCTCCAACTCAAGGGCCGGGAGAGCACCAAGCCGATGCTCGTCCTCGCGCCCTCGTGGGAGGCGGCCCGTCCGCTCGCGGCGGAGATCCCCGAGGCCCTCGCCCCGCTCGTCGCGCAGCGCCGCGCGGTGACCGTCCTGCTCCCCGCCCGGGACGACGTGCCGTTCGGGCTTTCCGGCCCCGAGCGCCTCGTGGGCGTCCGCCTCCCCGCCGACCGCCTCGGTCGGGCGCTCACCGAGGCGGGCGGGCTCACCGTCTCCACCTCGGCGAACCGCTCCGGCGAGCCGACGCCCCGGTCATTGGACGAGGTGCCGCGCGAGATCCTGCGCCGCGTCGATGCCGCCGTGGACGGCGGGGGGCTGGCGGGCACGCCGAGCACCGTCGCGCGATGGGAGCGGGGGCGTCTCGTGGTGATGCGCGAAGGTGCCGTGGATCGTGCGACGCTGGCGGACCTGACGGGCCTGCGCGTCGAGTAGCGCGAACCGAGGCGGGTATCTTCGGCGCTCGCATCGCCTGCCTGCCATGAGCGCCCCCCACCGGTCCGTTTCCGCCCTCGCCGAGCACGTCGGCCAGCCTGTTGTGCTCAAGGGGTGGGTCTACAACGCGAGATACGGAAAGGGCCTCGCGTTCGTGGAGGTGCGCGATGGGAGCGGCATCGTGCAGGTGGTCGTGAGCGAGGCCGAGGTCTCGGCGGAGGCGTGGGAGGCCGCCCAGAGCCTCACGCAGGAGACCGCGCTGGAGGTCTCTGGGGCCGTCGTGGAGGATCGGCGGCAGACGGGCGGGGTGGAGGTCCGCGCGACCGATCTGACGGTCGTCTCGCACGCCGAGCCGTACCCCATCACGCCGAAGGAGCACGGCATCGAGTTCCTCATGGACCGGCGGCACCTGTGGCTGCGCAGCCGGAGGCAGTGGGCCATCGCACGGGTGCGCAACCGCGTCATCATGGCGATCCACGGCTACTTCCAGGACGACGGCTTCATCCAGATGGACGCTCCCATCCTGACCGGTAACGCCGTGGAGGGCACCAGCACGCTCTTCGAACTGGACTACTTCGAGGAGCCCGCCTATCTCACCCAGAGCGGCCAGCTGCACGGCGAGGCGATGGCGATGGCGCACGGCAAGATCTACACCTTCGGCCCGACGTTCCGCGCCGAGAAGTCCAAGACCCGCCGCCACCTGACGGAGTTCTGGATGATCGAGCCCGAGATGGCCTACCACGACCTCGCGATGAACATGGACGTGGCCGAGGGCCTGCTCCATCGGATCGTCGCGGAGGTGCTGGACACGTGCGCCGACGAACTGTCCATCCTCGGGCGGGACACGGCGGCACTCTCGGTCTCGCGCGAGGGGCCGTATCCCCGGCTCTCGTACACCGAAGCGGTGGACCTGCTCACCTCGGAGGCCACGCAGACTCTGCTTCGCGACGAGCAGTCTGCCCGCATGCAGGAACAAGCGAAGCTGGAGTCCGAGCGCGACGCCAACGCTGCCCGCTACGGTCAGGCCAAGAAGGGCGAGAAGCGCCGCATCGACGCGCGCCGCATCGAGATCGACAAGCGCCTGGCGCAGATCGAGGAGGACCTCCGCAACCTGCCTCGGTGGATGGAGAGCGCCCGGACGTTCGAGTGGGGCGCCGACTTCGGAGGGTCCGACGAGACCGTTCTCACGAAGCACTTCGACCGGCCGATCCTCGTGCACCGCTACCCGGCCGCGGTGAAGGCGTTCTACATGAAACGCGATCCCGAAGACGACCGTCTCGCGCTCGGCATGGACGTGCTCGCGCCCGAGGGCTACGGCGAGATTGTCGGCGGGGGCGAGCGCGCGACGGACCTGCAGTTCCTTCGCGATCAGGTGGCCGCCCACGGCCTCCCGGAGAGCGCGTTCGACTGGTACTTCGACCTCCGGCGGTACGGGAGCGTGCCGCACGCGGGCTTCGGCCTCGGATTGGAGCGGACCGTCGCGTGGGTGTGCGGGCTCAGCCACCTGCGCGAGGCGATCCCCTTCCCGCGCCTGATCGGACGCCTGCACCCCTGACCTCGCGCGCCTCGGTCTGGCCTGTCCCGCCTCGGTGCGGAGGCGGCCAGACCACCCGCCTCGGTACGCATACCGCATCACCGAGGCGGGGCCTTTCGGCTGGCCCCCGCGCGCATCGGGGGCGCTACCTTCGCGCTATGCATCGAGCCTTCGTCCCCGCCCTGCTGGCGGCTCTCCTCGCGGTCCCCGCGGCTGCTCAGTTCACCCTCGCGGCGCCCGACACCTCGCGCGTGCTGACGGTCTCCGGCTTCGGCCGGGCCGCGATGGACGCCGATCGCGCCGTGCTCACTGTCTCCTTCGAGACCGAGGGCGAGACCGTTGACGAGGCCATCGAGAAGCACGAGGAGGAGGTGCGGCGGGTCCGTCAGTTGCTTCAGGATGCAGGGGTTCCGGAGAGCGAGATCAAGCTGGAGCGCGTCAACATCGGGGGGAGCGGCGGCGGGATGCAGTTCGAGGCCGTTCGCCCCCGGGGCGACGACGACGCCTTCACGGCCAGCCGCACGCTCATCGTCCGCGTGGACGATCTCGACCTCGTGCCCTCCATTATGGCCGCCGCCGTCCGCAACGCCGACGACGACCTCCTCGACGTGCAGCGCCGCACGGTGAACGCCCGCTACACCGTCGCCTCGCCCGAGGGTCTGCTGAATGAGGCCCTGCGCGATGCCGTCCGCAACGCCCGCACGCGCGCCATGCTCATCACCGAGATGAGCGGGCTCGAACTCGGCGAGATCCTGACCGTCGTCGAGTCGGGCGCGTCTCCGTGGAACGCCGAGGCGCGCGCCCTGGCGATGTTCCGCGACGGGATGGGGTCGAGCCTCACGGACGGGGAGTACGTCGTCAACGCCCAGGTCGTCGTCACCTTTCGGATTCAGTGAGCG
>JBCCPW010000345.1:0-4557 GCA_039024735.1 Bacteroidota bacterium | reverse complement strand
GTCGCGGATGGCGACGTTCTGCACGAGGACGTGCGCGATCCGGTCGCCGGTTCGGGTCCCGAACTTGATCGCTGCGTCGTCGCTCGCGAGGACGGCGTTCGTGACGACGACGTTTTCGACGGGCTGCCCTCGGCGCGCCTTGAAGCAGATGGCGTCGTCTCCCGTGCGGATGACCACGTCCGAGATCGTCACGTCGCGGGCCCCTCGAAGGTCGATCCCGTCGGTGTTCGGCGACCGAGGCGGGTTGTCGATGGTGATGCCTCGGACGGTGACGCGCTCGACGCGGTTGAGGTTGAGCGTCCAGCCGGTGCTGTTGACGAGGCGCACGTCACGAATCGTGAGATCGCGCACGTCCTGAAAGACGACCCAGAACATCGGTCGTCCCTCGGTTTCGTCGCCGGTTTCGGCATCGTAGGCGAACTCCGGCCCCCGGCCATCGATGGTGCCGGTTCCCGTCAGCGCGATGTTCTCTGCACCGAACGCGGCCAGCAGCGCGCGTCGGCGACCCGGGCGCTCGCTGGTCAGTTCGGGCTGGAACGGGTAGTCCGCGAGGTCCGTGGAGCCTCGAAGGAGCGCGCCGCCGTCCAGGTGAAAACGGATACCGCTCGCGAGGCGCACCGTCCCGGTGTCGTACGTGCCCGCAGGCACGCGGACGGTTCCGCCCCCTCGCGCGGCGCAGGCATCCACGGCGGCCTGGATCGCGGCCGTGTCGAGCACGTCGTCGTTTGCGATCGCCCCGTACTCGGTCACGACGCAGTCCTGTGCGGCGACCGTCGTGGCGAGAGCGAAGAAAAGGGCGAGGGCGCGCATGTCAGGCGGCGTCGACGGACTGGCGAAGACGGCGAGCGTTAGCGGTGAGTCGGTCCCAGTCGCCCGAGGCGACCGCATCGCGCTCCACGAGTGCGGAGCCCGCGCCCACGGCGACAGCGCCCGCGCGGAGCCACTCCGTCGCGTTGTCCAGCGACACGCCGCCGGTCGGCATCAGTTTGAGAAACGGCATCGGCGCGAGGACGCCCTTGATGAACCCCGGACCGAGGCTGCCCGCTGGAAAGACCTTCGCGACATCGGCCCCGGCCTCGTGGGCGGTCAGGATCTCAGTCGGCGTGAAGCAACCCGGCATGGCGGCAGCGTCCATCGCGTGGGCTGCCTCGATGATCTCGCGCTTGAAGACCGGACTCACGACGTAGCGCGCGCCTGCGTTCACGGCTGCCTCGGTGGTGGCGGCGTCGGTCACGGACCCTGCGCCGACGAGGACGGCCTCGCCCAGCGCCTCGGTGACGGCGCGGATGCCGTCGAGCGCGGTTGGGACGGTCATGGTGACCTCGAAGCACACGACACCGCCTCGTGCGAGGGCGCGGGCGATGGAGACGAGCTTGCCGGGCTCGTCCGTGCGAACGACGGCGACGGCTCGGTCCGCCTCGATGTGGCGAACCACATCTGCTCGGCTCGTCGGGCGCGTCGCAGCGGGAAGGGACATGTCAGAAAGGGGAAACGCAAGGCGCCGGGTGACACTCTCACAGTGAACTGCAGAGCCCCACCCGGCGCGAGCGACCGAAGCAGTCGCTACCGGACGACCGAAACGGTACGAGCGACCGTCGTGTCTCCGGCGCGAAGACGGACGTGGTAGAGACCGGGAGTGAACGCACGGGCGTCCCAGGCAAGGGCCTGATCACCAGCCGGGAGCGCCTCCTGAGCAAGCGTGGCCACCCGGCGACCCAGCGCATCGAACACCTCAACGGTCACGTCAGAGGGCGCGTCGAGCGTGAACGAGATCGTGGTCCGGTCGGTGGTCGGGTTGGGCGCAGCACCGAGGCGGAGCGCGTCCGCCTCTGGCCCCTCCGAGACGGCGGTTCCAAACATCTCGGACGAACCGACAGCGGCGTAGTACACGTCGCCGACGATGTCCGTCCCGACGACCTCAAAGTCGAACGTCCACCCCGTGAGATCGCCTGACTGGATCAAGGTTGGCGGAGCCGCGAGGGAGGTGACGTGAGGCGTCGTGCCGTCCTCGTCAAAGCCCCCGGCGTTGGTCCACGTCATGCGCTCGTCGATGGAACTCGCGACCGAGAAGTTGCTGCTGCCCTCCGGCACCTGATCGTCGTTGCCGTACGCGACCTCGATCCGATCGATGGTGATCGGGTCCGAGGAGTCAAAGAAGTACCACTCGAATGAGTAGTACCGAACGGGCGAGACGTCCATCAGCCCGCCCTCAAACATGCTGCTCCCGTTGTCGGCATCGCCACTGATGGCGCGGACGCCGAAGAACTGGTCGTCGGATGGGCGTTCCGTCACGAGCACGTTCACCGGGCGGTAGCCGTCCTCATCGCCGACAGGATAGGAGCGGGTGGCCTGGGAAGACACCGTCCCCTTGGGCAACCCGCGCGCCAGTTCGCCAATCACGTACGAGGCTGGGGAGCCTCCCTGGACCACTTGGCTGTTGTTGGAGATGAGCGTGAAGCGGAACTCTCCGGTGTTGAGGTAGCCACTCGTCAGCGTGAACGTCGCCCGGCTGTTGTTGTCCATCGTGGCGTTGTTCGTCATCGTGACGGTCGCTCCGCCTTCCTTTGCAATCTCCGTGCGGAAGAGCTGATTGTCGTTGGTGTCGTAGTCGCCGAGCGAGAGTTCGGAGTCCTGATCGCCAGCGAAGATGAGGTCGATAAACGCAGCTGACGCTGGGCTGCTCGATGTCGCGCCGCGCCGCATGTCGAATGTGCCACCAGTTGAGTTGTCGATGGAGCCGTGGACGGTCAGGCGATGGTAGATCTCCCCGAAGCCCGTCCCCGTGTCGGGGTCCTGGTTCGAGAGCGGGAGAAACTCCGCGTTAGACCCATCGATGGTGAGGTCGCCGAAGACCGTCAGGCCGACAGGCGTGTTCTCCGCGAAGCCTCGGTTCGTGCGCAGGGTGCCTTCCCCGGAGACGGTGACGTTTCGGGCCTCGGCGTTGTCAATGTCGATCGTGACGGTGGAGTCGAGGATCACCACGTCATCGGCGGCGGTGGGAACAGAGCCCGTAGACCAGATGGTGGGATCGCTCCAGAAACCGCCGTTCACGACCGTGACCTGGGCAGAGGCGGGGACGGCGACGAGCAAGAAAGCCACAAGGGCCAGTGGTGAGTAGAGGTGGCGCATGGGTTGGGAAGGAGGAGGAGGGTCGGGCTAGGCCTGTAGGATGTAACATGTCATACAGGCTGGGGCAGTATAGTCTTCATCCTGCGTTCTCGCAAGCGCTTCCAGCGATGGCACGGCACGACATGGAGGCCCGCTCCGGGTCTGCGTCAAGCGGCCTTCGCGTGCTGTGCGACCGTCGCCTCCACGTGCTCCCGGGCGATCACGAGGTGGTCCTTCATCTCCGCCTCGGCGCGAGCGGCATCCCGGTCCAGGATGGCCTCCATAATCCGAGTGTGCCAGTACACCGCCGCTTCGTGCGCGTCGCCAACGACCTCGTAGACGTTGGCCTTGATCGCGGGCATGAGCAACTGAATGGGCCGGATGAAGAGCGGTACAAGCGGGTTGTGAGTGGCCTCTGCGATGAGCAGGTGAAACGCCATGTCGAGCTGCGAGAGGCGATCCTGCCCGTGCGAGACCGCGGTCAACTCGGCGATGTTGGCCCTCAGCTTCTGTGCATCCCCCGCCGTGTGGTGCAACGCCGCCGCTGCCGCGATCGGCGGCTCCACGAGTTGCCGTGCCCCGATGACGTGGAGCGGGTGGTCCGGTCCACTGTGCATGTGGAGGTACAACTCCATCGGCGTCGTGACGGTGTCGGCCGAGAGACGCTGCACGAAGATGCCCTTCCCCTTCTCGATCCGGAGGAGCCCACGCGCAGACAGCATGCGCAGGGCCTCCCGCATGACCGTCCGGCTGACGCCGAACTGCTCGCAAAGCTGCATCTCGGAGGGCAGCTTGTCGCCCTGGCCGAAGTCCCCGGCACGGATCGCCTCCTCGATCGCCGTCTCGACGGTCTGGCTGAGAAGCTCCGACTTGCCGACGGCCTTGAAGCGGGTATTGGACATAAGGGAAGGGCACAGAGGCGTGCCCGACAACATACGCGGAGCGGAGCACTCAGACGGGCTCCTCACGCGGTGGGCCACTTGGTCACCCGGTCCGCCTCGGTCCCGAGGCGGGGGAGCGTCCCCCGTTACAGGCCGAAGGCTTTCGGGAGAGCGACCGTTAGAGAGGGAAACAGCACGACGACGACCAGCGCAATCAGCATCGCGATGTACAGCGGGAGGAGCGGCCGGGCGATTCGCGACACCGGCACGCCTGCCACTCCACAGCCCGCGAAGAGCACGGTTCCCACGGGCGGCGTGCACAGCCCGATGCACAGGTTGAGCACCATGAGGATGCCGAAGTGGAGCGGGTCGATGCCGAGGCTGACCGCGACGGGCAGGAAGATGGGCGTGAAGATGAGGATGGCCGGAGTCATGTCCATGAACGTCCCGACGGCCAGCAGCACGAGGTTGATGAGCAGCAGCAGCACGATGGGATTCACCGACACCCCCACGAGCCCCTCAGCGACGCCCTGGGGGATCCGGTCGAAGGACAGCACCCAGGACAGGG
>JBCCPW010000344.1:0-4563 GCA_039024735.1 Bacteroidota bacterium | reverse complement strand
GCTCGGTCGTCGGCGGAAGCGCGAGGCCGAGGCGAGGGCCGCCAAGGGCAGCCGTCGCGATGCGGGGCAGGTGGGGGCGAACGGGGGCGTCGCGGGCGCTCTCCTCGCGGCGACGGTGTTTGCGTCCGAGCCGACGCAGGCCGTGCTGTACGCCGGATGGCTCGGGGCGTTTGCGGCGGCGGCGGCGGACACCTGGAGCACCGAGATCGGCACGTGGGTGGGCGGGCCGACGCGCGACGTGGTCCGGTGGCGGCGCGTGCCGCCCGGAGAATCGGGCGGGGTATCGCTTGCGGGCACCCTCGGCGGTGCCCTCGGTGCGGTTCTAATCGGGGGAGTGGCCGCGGCGATGGGCGCGACCGCCTCGGTGGCGGGGGTGGCGGTCGCAGCCGGTCTTGTGGGCGCGTGGGCGGACAGCCTCCTCGGCGCGACGGTCCAGGCTCGCTTTCGCGCTCCGGATGGCTCGTTGACCGAGCGCCCGGGGGGAGGGGAGACAGGCGGGCCGCTCGTCCGCGGGTGGCGGTGGATGACCAACGACAGCGTCAACCTGGCTTGCACGCTGACGGGCGCGGCGGCGGCGATGGCTGGCGTGCTTCTACTGTGACCGGTATTGCAATTGTCTTGTTCTCGCGACTGCTTCCGCCTCGGTAGGGAGACAAAAGTGCCGTATCGAGGCGAGCACCAACATGCGTGGTGGGGAGTGGGCATCTGGGGGGGTGCCCCGCCTCGGCACCGAGGCGGGACATGAGCCGCCGCGGGTGACGGGATTCACTGGGCCGCCTCATCCGTCGCACCGAGGCGGGCGGCGGGTCTCGATGAGAGTGGAAGGCACGAACCGGTGACGGTCGGGCGTCTGCGTCCGGTTACCTTCGCACTGCCTCTTCCCACGTCCCCATGGAATCCCCTCCGACGCCCGCCCCCGAGCCGACCGCCGACACGCCCTGGTACAAGAAGCTCCACTGGCAGATCATCCTCGGCCTGTTGCTCGGGCTGGCCTACGGGGTCCTCGCGGCGAATCAGGGCTGGGGTGCGTTCACAACGGACTGGATCAAGCCGTTCGGGACCATCTTCATCACGGCGCTCAAGCTGATCGCGGTCCCGCTGGTCCTCGCGAGCCTCATCACGGGCGTCGCGAGCCTCTCCGACCTGCGCAAGCTCTCGCGCATCGGCGGGAAGACCATCGCGATCTACCTGGGGACGACGGCCGTCGCGGTGACCATCGGCGTGGTGCTGGCCAACACCCTGCAACCCGGCGGCGGATTCTCGCCCGATCTGCGCGACGATCTCGTGGCCGCCTTCGGAGACGACGCCGGGGAGCGGATGCAGAGCATGGAAGACGCAGGCATCCGGGACCGAGGACCGCTTCAGTTCCTCGTGGACGCGGTGTCGCCCAACGCCTTCGCGTCATTCGCCAACAACGGCGCGATGCTCCAGGTCGTCGTGATTGCGATCCTGCTGGGCATCGGGCTGGTGCAGATCCCGCGCGACCGGGCGGCGCCGGTGCTCGCGTTCTTCGAGGGGCTCAACGACGTGGTCATCAAGCTGGTGGACATCGTGATGCTGCTGGCACCCATCGGCGTGTTCGCGCTGCTGGCGGACACCATCGTGAGCACAGCCGGAGACGACCCGAGTCGGATCCTGGAGTTGTTGCAGGGCCTCGCGTTCTACATGGTGGTCGTCCTCGCCGGGCTCGCGCTGCACACCCTGGTGACGTATCCCTCGATCCTGAAGCTGCTCTCGCCGATGAAGCTGAAGACGTTCTTTTCGGGCATCGCACCGGCGCAGCTCGTGGCGTTCTCCACATCGTCCAGCGGCGCGACGCTGCCGGTCACGATGGAGCGATGCGAAGAAGAACTCGGCGTGGGGGAGGAGGTCTCGTCGTTCGTGCTCCCCCTCGGTGCGACGATCAACATGGACGGCACCGCGCTCTACCAGGCCGTCGCGACGTTGTTCATCGCGCAGGCGTTCGCGCTGGACCTCGGGTTTGGCGCCCAAATGACGATCATCCTGACGGCGGTGCTCGCGAGCATCGGAACGGCGGCCGTGCCGGGTGCGGGCATCATCATGCTCGTCATCATCCTGGAGGCTGTCGGCGTTCCGGCGGCAGGAATCGCGCTCATCCTCGGCGTGGACCGCATCTTGGACATGTGCCGCACGGTCACCAACGTGACCGGAGACGCGACCGTCGCGACCGTCGTCGCCGCGAGCGAGGACCAGCTCTTCCCGCCGGACCTCACCGGGCGCGGCGACCGGCTCCGTCTCGCAGGCGAGACCGCCGGGGTCGTGGAAACGCGCCGCGAGGCGGGGATGATTTGATGGGGCCGACCGACGACCGACGACCGACGGCGGACCGTCCGACCGGCCCCGCCTCGGTGTCTGTGCCCACGCACCGAGGCGGTCCGGGTAGGGCACTCCCGAGCGCACGCGCCTCGGTGCCGTCGGCGATGCGGCACGGCGTCCGTGTGCTGTGCCTGGTGGTCTGCGGTCTCTGGTCCGTGGCCCTCTGCCCGGCCTACGCGCAGGCAACCCCCGAGGCGGGGACGCTCGATCCCCTCGCCGACCTCGTTGCCACCGAGGACGGGCGGGCGCTCTTTCACGCCGCCCACGCCGCCCTCATCGACTGGCGCCTGGACGCCGCCGAGGCAGACTTCACCCGCCTCGGTGCGATGGAGCCTGGGTCCCCCGCCGGGGCGTACGGCCTCTCCAAGGTGGCCCTCTGGCGCACCCTGGTGATGGAGCGTCCACCGTTCCCGCAGCGCTTCTTCTCGCTCAACGACTCGCTCGATGACGTGCTGGGCGCGGCCCCGCGCGGGACGTGGCGCATCCACCTCGAAGGCGAGCGCGAGATGCACCGCGCGATGGTGTTCATGCGTCAGGAGCGCTTCACGAAGGCCGCTCGGGCCTTCCACGCCGCCTGCGGGCGCTTCAAGGCGACCACGCGCGACGCCGACGTGCCCTTTGCCGAGAGCTACCTCGGCCGAGGCGTCTGCCTCGTCGCGGCGGGGGCCATCCCGAGCGAGTACAAGTGGATCGGCGCGCTGCTCGGGTTTCGCGGGACGGTGCAGGATGGCATCGAGACGCTGGAGCGGTCCATCACCGAGGCGGACATCGCCGTGCCTGAGGCTGTCTTGTTCCTCGCCCTCGCGGACGCGGCTCTCAACGAGCGCCAGGCGGACGGCCTCGGCCGCCTCGGTGCGCTCGCGGAGGCCCACCCCGAGAGCGCGCTGGTCCAGTACCTCTACGGCACGCTGCTCCTCGAAGAGCGCGATGCGCCTCGCGCCGAACGCCACCTCCGCGCCGCCGCCGATCTCGTCGCGCAGGACGGCGTGGCGCCGCTGCCGTTCGTGGACCACCACCTCGGTCTCGCACTATTCCGGCAGGACCGCTTCGAGGCCGCCGCCGATCATCTGGAGCGATACCTCCGCGAGGCGCCGGGGCGGGCGCTCGTGGCGCAGGCCGGGCTGCATGCCGGGCTCGCGCGCGAACTCCTGGGCGACCGTCGGGCGGCCGAGCGCCACTACCGGCGCGTCCGGGCCACCCGAGACAACGACTCCGACCAGCAGGCCGAGCGCGAGGCCGAGCGCCGTCTCGCCGGAGCCATGACCGAGGCGGAGCGGGCCGTCCTCCTCGGTGCCGCCGCGTACGACGGCGGGCGCTACGCCGAGGCCATCCCGCGTCTCCAGCCCGCCCTCGGCGCTCAGGACGCCGATCCCACGCTTCGCGCCGAGGCGGCCTACCGCACCGGCCGCGCGTATCAGGCGCTCGACGATGATCGCGAGGCCCTCCGCCACTACCGCCTCGCGATGTCGCTTCAGGACGATCCCCTCGCGAAGTGGGGGCCGTGGGCGATCTACCACATCGGGGAGGTGCACGAGGCCGCGGGCGACCACGAAGCGGCGCGCGAGGCGTACGAGCAGGCCCTGGAGAACGAGGCCGAGTTCGACTACCACAAGTCGATGGAGCAGCGGACAAAAGCCGCCCTCGAACGCCTGGAGCGAGCGGGGTAGGGCATCGGAGCGGACCGGCGTGTACTATGACGCCCCCTGTCTGCTCGGTCCCATGCGCTTCGCCCTCGCCTTCGTTCTCGCCTCGCTCGCGGCCGTCCCCGCCTCGGCGCAGCAGCGCATGGCAGACGTCATCACCTCAAGCGGCGAGGTCCGGCTGTGCACGCAGCACGAGAGCCATCACGCGTTCCACGGCGTCAACCCCGTCCGCAGGTCCACCGAGGCGAAGAGCATGGCCCGCTCGGCGACGTTCGAGGTGACGTACGTCGGGTTCTCCGCGCAGGCGCAGGCCGCGTTTCAGGCCGCCGTCGATATCTGGGCGACCCACATCTCGAGCCCCATCCCGATTCGCGTGGAGGCCCGGTTCGAGAGCCTGGGGGCAAACGTCCTGGGGAGCGCCTCGGCGGGGCGGATCCACGCGTTCAACTCCGGGGCTGGCATCGTGCCGCTGACGTGGTATGGCTCGCCGCTCGCCGACGCTCTCGCGGGCCGGGACCTCTGCGGACCCGGCACGAGCTGCGCGGGGGCGCCGGACATCATCGCGCGGTTCTCCAGCACCCGC
>JBCCPW010000343.1:0-4564 GCA_039024735.1 Bacteroidota bacterium | reverse complement strand
TCAGACGCAGGGCGCCGCGGACGCTCCTGACGACGCCCGCTAACCGAAGCCGCCCCTCCCATGCTCAGTCGCATCCGCCAGACCCTCGACGCCCGGGCGAACCAGCACGTCGGCTACCTCGCCGAGTTCTCCGACCCGGGGATGCTCTACGATGCCGTCAAGTCGCTCCGGCAGCAGGGCTACTCCCGCCTCGACACGTTCTCGCCGTTCCCGATCCACGGGATGGACAAGGCGATGGGCCTCGGTGTGTCCCCGCTCGGCTTCTTTGTCTTCGTGGGCGGCACCATCGGCGCAGGTCTTGGCATCTTCCTCCAGTGGTGGACGAGCGCCGGTCCGCAGTTCGACTGGATGGTCAATGATGTCACGAACGCCTTCGTGCCATATGCCATCAACGTCTCGAACAAGCCACTGTTCAGTCTGGAGGCGTCCGTACCCGTGGCGTTCGAGTTGACCATCTTGTTCTCGGCGCTCACGGCCGTGCTGGGCATGATCCTCCTCAACGGCCTCCCGAAGCCGTACAACCCGCTCTTTAACTCGCAGCGGTTCTCCCGCGCGACGGACGACGGCTTCTTCCTGCACATCGCAGAGGCGGACGAGAACTACGACGCCACGACCACGGCGCGTGCTCTCTTCGATGTGGGCGCCCTCCACGTGGAGCACGTCGACCATGAGGGAACGTCCGACGTGGACGCCACAGGCCGTCCCATCGAGCCCGCCTCGGCCGAGGCGCCGGTTCTGGTGATCGCCGAGCCGGGCGGCGGCTCCACCGAGGCGGTTCCGGCCCTGCCCGCTCCATCCACCGGCGAGATCTAGGGATGTGGACCTCGCGAGGCTCCTCCCTCGCGTGGCACGCAGCACACCGCACGACTTCATGCCCGCACGACTTCTTTCCCTGATCGCACTCCTCCTCGTGCTCGGCGGCTGCCGGGGCATGAAGAGCGACAAGACGCCGATCCACCCCAACCTCAACATGGACTTCCAGGAGAAGTTCGAGGCGCAGGAGGCCAATCCCTTCTTCGAGGACGGTGCGGCCATGCGGCAGCCGGTGGCCGGGACCGTGGCGCGAGGCCAACTCCGCACAACGGAGAACGCGCCGTTTGAGCAGGGACGGTCCGCCTCGGGCGCCTTCGTGGGCGACATCCCGATGGAGGTGACGCCTGCTTTGCTGGAACGGGGCCAAGAGCGCTACCTCATTTACTGCTCCGTCTGCCACGGTCCGACCGGCGACGGCAACGGCGTCATCATGGTGGGCAACGCCGGGCAGGGCTATGGCTACACACCGGCGCCTACGTACCACTCGGACTATCTCCGTGACATCGAGGACGGCTACCTCTACAGCGTCATCGCCAACGGCGTCCGGTCCATGCCCTCCTACGGTCACGAGATGCTGCCGGCGGACCGGTGGGCCGTGGTGGCGTACATGCGCGCCCTCCAGCGATCTCAGAACGCCACCGAGGCGGACATCCCGCCGGAGGAGCGCGACCGGCTCTCCAGCGAGTACCTCGGCAACTGATCCCCCCTGCAACGGCCTCGCGTCTTACGCCCCGTCCCCGCCTCGGTATGAGCGCCTTCACTCGTTTTCTCTTCGACCCCGTGGATGCCAGCCGCGACCGCGCGGCAAGCCGCTTCCAGTTTTCGGGCGACACGCGCTGGTGGCTGGTTCCCCTCGGCCTCGGGGCGGCGCTGCTCGCCCTCGGCGCCGTGCTCGGCGTCGGGAGCGACCTCCAGCGCTTCCTGTTCGCCTATCTCGTGGGGTGGATCTTCTGCGTCTCCATCGCCATCGGCGCGATGTTCTTCGTGATGATCCAGCACATCGTGAAGGCCCGCTGGAGCACGTCGATCCGGCGCATCCCCGAGATGCTGATGACCAACTTCCCGCTGCTCGCGCTGTTTGGGATCCCGGTCCTCCTCGGGAACTACGATCTGTACCACTGGACGCACGGGGAACTCTACTCAGGACCGGACGCGGACTACATCCTGCAAGGCAAGGCCGGGTACTTCTTCTTCCCGTTGGAGGCGGGTACCGTCCCCATCTTCTGGTTCCTGCGCTACCCCCTCTACTTCGGCGTTTGGATCTTCCTCTCGAGGAAGCTCTACACCTACTCGGTTGCCAACGACACCGAGCCGAGCGTCGAGAACACCAAAAAGCTTCGGTTCCACAGTGCCTGGGGGATTCCGGTCGGGGCGGTGCTCGTGTCGTTCTTCGCGTACGACATGCTGATGAGCCTGGAGCCGCACTGGTTCTCCACGATGTGGGGCGTCTACTTCTTCGCGGGCGGCTGGCTGGCGAGCCTGTGTCTGATCACGATGCTCGCCCTCACGTTCAAGAAAGGCGGGATGCTCCGGGAGGAGGTCACAACGGAGCACCTCCAGGACATGGGGAAGTTCATGTTCGCCTTCGTCGTGTTCTGGACGTACATCGCGTTCAGCCAGTACATGCTCTACTGGTACGGCAACCTGCCCGAGGAGACCGTCTGGTTCCACAAGCGCGCCCTCGATGGATACGGCATGGTGGGGCAGTCGCTCGTGTGGTTCCACTTCGTGCTCCCCTTCCTCATCTTGCTGCCGCGCATCACGAAGCGAGTCGGGCCTGCGCTCGCGGTTATGGCGGGATGGCTCCTCGTGATGCACTTCATTGACCTGTGGTGGATGGTGATCCCAGCCATCATCCCGGCCGGTGACTACGGCGGTGCGGAGGCGTACGCGGCCATGTCGGCCCTGTTCGAAGAAGGCCAGACCGTCCTCGCTGCGCTACCGGAGGCGTCCGCCTCGGTGGCTGCCGCAGGGGCAGAGGGCACCGAGGCGGCCATGGATCAGGAGGCGCTATTTGGCTACCTCCGAGACCACATGGTCCCGGCGTACTTCCACCCGGCCGATATCCTCTGCTGGCTTGGTTTCTTTGGGCTTTTCCTCGGCGCCACGCTCCTCCGCGCGAGCCGCCACGCCCTCACGCCTTACAACGATCCGTACTTCGGCGACTCGGTCCGCTTCGAGAACGTCTAACACGGGACCTGTTTGCTGGAGAGGTTGCTTCCTGTAGCTTTCACTCCAGAGTGAAAACAAGCGTCACTCCCTCGCGTTTCCTAACGCGGTACCCCCCCTGATCATGGCCCACGCCACTTCCGATCCTCACCACGACGAGCCGACACTGGCACCTCAGGAGGCCCTGCGTCCCGAGGCGGATGAGCCGAACGGCCCGGTCCCCGGCTTGCTCGCCACTGCGGCGGCGGACGTCCAGGAGGAATTGGGGTTCGGCGGCGCGGAGGAAGACCTCGGCGTTGAAGAGGAAGGCATCGCGAGCGGGCAGATCGCGGGGATCACGGTTGCCATCCTGGTGTCCGTCTTCCTGGTGTCGTTTGTCGTGTTCTGGGCGTTCTACTTGCCGGAACTGAGCGATACGCAAGTGGAAATGGCGGGCGAGGTGGAACTCGCACCGGAGGAGAGGACCATCCTGGCTGAGGGCATGGCGGCGCTTGACAACTACAGCCTCACGGCCGATTCCACGTTCACCCTGCCCATTGATGTCGCGATGGCGAACGTGGTCGAAGCCTACGCGAGCCCTGCCGAAGGCGATGGCGGCGAGACCGCCTCGGGCATGGCGCCCACAGCGTCATCGCGCGAGGGTTTCAACATCCAGCCGGTTCAGATTGCACCGGCAGACGCGATCGAACCGTCGGCGTCTGCCGCCTCAGTGGCCTCTGACCCGCTCACCGAGGCGGAGGCCCCCGAATCCGCTCCGACCCTCCCCGCTGACGAGTAGCCCATGACGCGTCTCCTGCTCCTGCTCATTGCTGGAGCGGCTCTCGCCGCGCCCGCCCAGGCGCAGGTCATGAGCACGCAGCCCGCGCCGCTCGACGGTCAGTTGCCCGAGGGGGCGCTTCCCAACCGTCTCCAGCAAGACGTCGGCATCGTGGAACAGCTCGGCGAGCGGGTCTCGCCTGAGACCTCGTTCGTCAACAGCGACGGCGAGACCGTCCGCCTCGGTGACGTCCTCAACGACGGCAAGCCGGTCGTGGTCGCGTTCGTGTACCACTCGTGCCCGATGCTCTGCAGCCTCATCCTGGACGGACTGTCCGACGCGATGGCACAGAGCGACCTCGTGCCCGGCGACGACTACCACGCCCTCGCACTCTCGTTTGACGAGCGCGACACCCCGGAGGCGGCGGCTCGCGCGAAGGAGAAGTACGTGGCCGAGGTGGGGCGTGAGGGGACCGCCTCGGCGTTCCACTTCTGGACCGGTTCGGAGGACGCCATCGCACAGGTCACTAGGGAGACCGGCTTCGGTTTTGCGTGGGACGCACGCACAAACGAGTACGCCCACCACGCCGTCCTCGTCTTCCTCACACCGGACGGGACCATCGCGCGGTACCTCTACGGTGCCCAGTTTTACCCGCGCGACTTCAAACTCGCGACGGTGGAGGCAGGCGAGGGCACGATTGGTTCCACGCTGGACCGCGTGCTCCTGACCTGCTACCAGTTTGACGAGAACAGCCAGTCCTACTCCCTGATGTGGCTCGGCGTGATGAAGTGGGGCGGCGGCGCTCTCACGCTGGCGCTCGTGATT